>DSCZ01000460.1 GCA_011048855.1 Desulfobacteraceae bacterium
AAATTACTATCTTCCCAAATACCCACCCACTCCTTACCCACTCCTATCTTTTAGCAACCAACGTGCTTGAGCGCTAAAAATGGATTTTCATTTAAACTTAAAAAATAGTCTTCGGAAAACCTGAATAGCATTGTAAGCGTCAAATTAACCCCGTCCCGTGAATCAGTCAACAAGCTTGATCATATCAGGGGTAATCATATCGGGCAGCAACCCCCGCAGTTGTTCTTTTGAGGAAGCTCCCGGAATCCGGTCAAAAAGATAGCGAAGATATCTGTATGGCTCAAGGGCATTGGCTCTGGCGGATCCAATAAGGCTGTAGAGTACGGCGCTTGACTCGGCTCCGCGCGGCGTATTTGAAAACAACCAGTTTTTTCTGCCCAGGACAAAGGGCCGTATGGCATTTTCAACGAGATTGTTGTCCGGAGTCAGCAGGTGATGGTCCAGATACCTGATCAGGTTATCCCACTGATTTAAGGTGTAATTGACGGCCTTTCCGGTATATCCCTGGGGCAGCATTTCGTCTTTCATAGCCAGGAGCCAGTTGTTGAATTCTTTAAGGACCGGATCCGCGCTATTCCTTCTCCTTTCAACAAATTCATCGGGAGCGAGCTTTCTTTCTCTCAGCTCATGTTCAATCCGGTAGAGGCGGCGAATATACGTTAGGCCCTTGTAGGCGGCCTTCGATTTTTTGCTCTGCTTCATTGCTTTTTCAAATTCTCTCCGGGCATGGGCAAAACACCCCGCGTGGATCAGCTTGTTTGCATTGGCCACCCGATTATAGCCGTCGTAGCCGTCCGTCTGGAGAATGCCACAGTAATCTCCAAGTATTTTTCGGGGAACCTCGCTGGATCTGGTGGGATGATACTGGTACAGAAGCAGCGGTTTTTCATCCGCCGTATATCCCATGGCGACCCACATGTATGATTTACTTTCCGCCGGACGCCCCGGCTCCTTGAGCACCTGCAGGGTCGTCTCGTCCATGTGTATGACCGGGCCACCTCTGATCTCCTCGGTCATGATGTCGATTAACGGTGCGCATTGTTCGGCAACGGCCATGGCCCAGTTGCACAGGGTTGCCCGGGAAAGATCAATCTCAATCCGTTCGAATATCTTTGACTGGCGATAAAAGGGCAGCGCGTCGCAGAATTTTGAGGTGATAATGTAGGCGGCAAGACCGGAACTGACGATGCTCCGCGGAACCAGCCTCGGCGGCATGGCCGCGGTCTTGATCTCGGGGACTTCTTTTTCGAGAAACCCGTCACAGGCGCAGGGGCCGTATTTCTTGCGGATGTGCCGGTTCACGACAACTTTCGCCGGAATGATGTCCAGCTCTTCGGATGTCTCTTCGCCGATGAGGGGGCGTTCTTCCCCGCAGCAGGGGCAGGCTTTTTCTTCTTCGGTCAGGTCGTGGATGATTTCTTCACGGTGCAGATACTCTGGCAGCGGCTTTCTGCCGCCCTTTTTACGGGTGTATCCCGCAACGCGGGTTACCGCGCTTTCAGTTTCAGTATCATCATCAATGGCACTGGGAGACTCTTCGCTTCCGTCTTCGGCTTCGTTGAACAGACGCATTTGATGCTCGTCTTCCGGCGAGAGTTTCTCGCTCTTCTTCCCGAACAGCAACCGTCGAAGGGTCTTGTATTTTTCTTGAAGATAGGAATATTTTTCTTTTTCTTTGTCAATGATTTCGTCTTTTACACGGTTCTGGAGCGAAAGATCGATGATGATCTTTTTTAACTGAGCGGGATCATCCGGAAGGTTGTTCTTATCAATCACCATGAGTGCATGATGCAACGGGCCATTTTTTATTAATAGCACTTTTCACGACACCGCTGAAAAAAACAATGATGTGTGGGCGTGGAAAAAATCAATGCCCGCCAGAAGCATCTCAAGCTCGCGCAGTGTCAGTTCCCGGCATTGTTCCTCGTCCATGGGCCAGGGAAAGCGGTCCTTCTCCAGCCTCTTCAGCCAGAGGCAAAATCCATTGCGGTCCCAGTACAGGATCTTGAGACGCCGACGGTTTCTATTGCAGAAGAGGTACAGGTGCCCGCTCAGAGGATCCCGGCGCATCTCTTCCTGTACCATCACCGAAAGGCTGTTGATCTGCTTTCGCATGTCGGTGATGCCGGGCCTGATGAATATTCTGGCCGCCTCCCAATCGATCTTCATCGCGCCATGTCCAGAACCGAAAGGATTTCACGCAGGGTATCAGATGAAAAACCATCGGGTACTGAAATCTTGATCGAGGCATTGATTGAAATCTCGATCTGACGGTTCTCGGTCGGTATTGACCGGACTACCGCAGGCAATACTTCATAGAATCCGGTCCCTTCGCGTTCAATCCTCCGTTTCCATGGGCTGAATGACCAGTATGAAATGCTGTTCCGACGACAGTATTCCCTCTGGGTAAGACCGCTCGCTGCCTGTGCCCTGACATGGGCCTGCCAGAATGACCGGCCCTTTCCGTTTCTTGCTGATCTTTTCATGGCATCCTCCTCATTCATAAAGACTGGAGAATACCAGATGGCGTTTAAAATTTCAAGATGGGGTTAATTTGACGCTTACGAATAGTTACGCTAAATAAAAAAT
>DSCZ01000239.1 GCA_011048855.1 Desulfobacteraceae bacterium
CCTACGGCCTCTATGATCCGCTCCTGATCCGGGGCTTCCAGGTACGGGTGCATCGGGATGCTGAATATTCTCCCGGCACAGTCCTCGCTGACCGGGAAGTCCCCGGCTTTATAGCCGAGGGATGAAAACGCCTCCTGGAGATGGAGCGGGATTGGATAATACACCGCGGAGGGAATCCCTGCACCCTGCAACCCGGCAAGGATTGCCTCCCTCTGCTGTTTGTCCCGCGCAAGAATGGAGTACTGCGCCCAGGCCGAAACGCAAGACTCCGGCACGGTCGGGGCAGTCAAATCCGGGAGCACATCCAGCATGGCCGCGTATCTCGATGCAACATGCTGCCGCATTTCCATTTCCGCCTGAAAAATTTTGAATTTGCAAAGCAGCACCGCTGCCTGCATGGAATCCAGTCTGCCGTTTATGCCGATCCTGACATTTCGGTATTTGTCGATTCCCTGTCCGTGTACACGGATGGAACGCAGGATTTCAGCGAGTTCCCGGTCATCCGTGAAGCACATCCCGCCGTCCCCGTAGCAGGCGAGCGGCTTGGCCGGGAAAAAGGACGTGCAGGCAATCATTCCGAACGAACCGGCCTTCCGTCCGCCGAGCTCCCCCCCGAAGGACTGGGCGGCATCTTCGATCAGAAACAGGTCGTGCGAGCATGCGATATGCTCCAGACCTTGGTAATCCGCAAGTATTCCAAACAGGTCCACCGGGATCACGGCCTTCGGGCGGAGCGGCTGAGCGGAAAGGCGTGGAAGCGGGTGAATGGAAGAATCGTTTTTCCTGCATGCCCGAACGGCCCGATCCAGAGAATCGGGGGTCATGTTGAATGTGACAGGGTCGATATCCACGAAAACCGGCACCGCCCCAAGCAGCCCCACGACCCCCGCAGTCGCGATAAAAGTGAACGTGGGAATGAAAACCGCATCCCCGGGCCCGACACCTGCGGCCATAAGCGCCATCAGCAGCGCATCCGTGCCCGACCCGCAACCCACCGCATCGACCGAGCCGGTATAGGCTGCAAGCCGCTCTTCAAGTTCCGGGATCTCCGGCCCCATGATATACCTACCGTGGTCGAGCACCCGGGCTATACCCTCATCGATATCTTTTCTAATACGCCGCTGCTGTGCGGCCAGATCGATAAACTGCATGATTCGTCTCCGTTGAAAGCTGTAGGTCGGGTTTCCATACCCGACATCATCATCCTGCGGACCAGACGCGGTAATGAAACCGCGCCTACAGAAAATACGTCCACGGCCCGTAGGTCGGGTTTCCTTATAACCGCTCGACAACCCACTCGTCGATTTCGACCGAAACCGAACGTCGAAGCAATTTGATGCTCACGATCACCCTGTCGCTGTTCCCCTTGCGCCGCCGGTAGAATCCGACCAGGCCCTCGAAGGGCCCCTCCATGATTCTGACCCGGTCGCCCTTGTTGACGTAGGCCAAATTCTGAACCGTCCGGTCCGTGCCGTCAAGGATCTTCAGGGATTCAATCTCACTGTCATCGGCGGGTGATGGTTGTCCGTTGAATCCGATAATGCAAACAACTCCCGCGGTTTGAAGAATATTTAAATGTTCCTCCGGATCGAGGCCGCTGCGCACAAAAACATAGCCGGGTAGAATAGGCACTTGAATTTTAAGCCGTCTATCCTTCCGCCGGCTCATCACCTGCATGCGCGGGTAGAAAGCTTCAAAACCCTTGCAGCCGAGTGCTTCGCAAACCACCTGTTCGCAACGGCTTCGTGCATGAGCCGCATACCATTTTGGATCCACGTTGCTCATAAAAGCACAATCCTGTCAGGAGGTACTCCGCAGCCGACCAAAAAATCACTATCGAAATCCGTACCGGCCCGGGTGGCAATCAACGCATCGTATCCAAATTCTGAAAAAGCGTCCGTTCCCCTGACAACGAATTCGAAAAAAGACCGCCCTTTGCGGCTGTCATCAACGATGCCAACCAGGACCAATCGGCTCGTTTTCAGGTAAAGATAAGCAAGTTCGGCCACTTCCCCAGCCCCGAAAAACAATACCGTTTCAACTCCTTTCTCCTGAAGTCCTGCATAGGTGTCGATCAGAAGCGCCTTGATCTCGCGATAAAAATTGATCGAATACCTCAGATATTCCAAGGTGAGCCTGCTCTTGCGGGCGATACCGCTCGGTGTAAGAAAATATTTCAATCTCTTGCGGGGCATGGTCCTGACCTTGAAATAACCTTTGTTCACAAGCCTTTTCAAAAACGCATTGATCAAACCCAGGGAAAGATTCAGACGCTGTGCGAGCTCACGCTGGCTCATCTCGCCGTTGCGCTCAATTTCTCCCATCAACCTGAGTTCGTTGATTTCGTCCCTGTCCATACCCCTCTCCGGTCGTTTGCATCGCAGAACTTGTTCAATAATTGAACATGAATGTCAAGAGATTTTTATGAGATTTTTATGATGGGATTGTAATCCCGCCCGGCTTGTTGTAAATAAGGCTCCCGACGGGGACGGCGGTAGTATAGCTTTTAGCCATTGGCCGGCGGAAAAAAGAACTACATGAAAAAAAGACGATTGTGACGCCGATACCGACACCGACGCCAACAC
>DSCZ01000136.1 GCA_011048855.1 Desulfobacteraceae bacterium
CCACTGATTTTCTGATTTTTTCAAATCTCTGTCGTTTCTGAACTCCTGCCTGATTTTTGAATACAACAATGCCTGGCCCAGGTCGAAGTATCCTTCCACCTTTATCAAGCCGGGATCGTCAAGATTGATGAATTCCAGGTAATGATTTGTCTTTTCACCAAGCACAACCTGCTTCCCGGTGTATTTCTTGTGAAAATTCGGATACTGGGAGATCATCCAGTCAAAGGTAAAATGAATGCCTTTTTCTGTAATGAAAGTTCGATTCTTTCGCCGGGTTCAAGAAATATTTCAAACTGCACGTCTTTGTATGTTACCGGAACCCTTTCAGGCTCTGTTAGTTCCAATTGATGAAGAAAGCGGCCGTTTTCAGCTATTTACAAAAGAGTGTCTCCGATGGATATCGTTTTGACGGTGTCGTTCAAAATCGTTCCCTGGACAAAACTGATCGTTTTTTGTTCAGAATAAATGCAGACAATAAACGGGAAAAAAATGAGCAAGGTTAATAAAATTTGTTTCATAATTCTCTTCTCCTTGAAGTCTTTCAGCCAGACTAATTCTACTTTATATTTCTGCTGTTCAGGCCAATATAAGCCATACCGCATTGTTTGTAAAGCCAAGAAGAGAATGTCACATTGTTCAAGCTATTTTCTGGTTTCTTTATCCAGGGCGGCGATGTCGGCGGCCGCTTGGCCGTTGCGGACGTAGGCGTCGAAGAAATCAGCGATGCGGGGCATGAAGTAGTCGAAAGTCGGGTAAGTTACACGATTCTTCTCGTATTCGCCGAAAAGCTTGGCCAGCGCGCCGGTCCAGACAAATCCGCGAACCCGGTTGTCGGCGCTTTTTCTTTCTGCGGCCTCCGGTCCGCTTAGGGCCAGCAGGTAGCTCACTTCGCAGGCCCGCACCAGTGATTCATACATCACCGTTTGCCAGGTGCCGTAAGCCTGTGGCCGCATACGGGATTCAACCAGGGAAAAGAGTTTTTTTCCGGCCGGCTTCAGAGCAGCGGCGTGGGCATCGACCAGGGGGTTGATATAGGAATGGGCGAATTCATGGACGATGATATCGCAGGCTTTCTCGCCGAATTGCGGCAGGCCGGCTTCATCCACCGACCAGACGCCGAGAATTGAATAGATTTCTTCGAACGCGTTGTGCCCCCTTGGTTTTTTAGCAGCATGGGCGCTCGCGCCGTAGCAGTGGCCGCCGGTGAGCAGGCCCAGGACGATTATGAAGTCAGCTCCGTCGCTCTGGCCGAAAAAATCGTCGAACCAGTCGAGGATGCGAGCCTCTCCGATCAGTTTCTCAAGGCGCTCGACACTTGTTTGATAGAGAGCGCTATGGTCGGCAAAGAAATCCATGAATCGGGTGTCTCGGGCGAACGACCGGAGTTCGGCCAGGAAGCCCCGGGCCGCTCCGGGCGACCATCTGCTGTCGATGCGCCGCGGCAGGGGCTCGAGGGCTACGCGCTCGTTCAGTTCCGGCGGCGGTGTGAGATATACGGCCAGGCTCATAGGCGCATTGTAACTGATCCCTCGGAGCAGGCGAAGCCAGCCAGCCCGCTTGACCGCGGCATGCTTCTTGAACGGCGCGAAATGGGCGTCAACGGCCCGGGTATACGAAGGAATGGCCCCCTTGTTGTATTCCGAATGGCCCGCCAGCTGAAAAACGACGCTCATCAACTCAATACGCGGGTCGACCAGGATGCGGATCGAAGTCGAATCCCCTGGGGCGGTTTCACCGCCGGATGCTATGCGATCTTGGGCACCGGGAAAAGTAAAAACCGCCGTGGCAAAGAAGAAATAAATGAAAAAATACAGTTTGGCCGCGGATTTCATAAAAAACCTCCTTCTCATTATCTCACTTAAAACACTAAGGGTCAGGGGATAGGTTGCCTTTTGTTCCGTAACCGCGCGGATTGCGTTGATAATTGAAATGAAAAAAGTGTAAACGCCGAGAGCGATTGTTATGGGCAGGCCGATGAGAATACTAATTAACATACTTGAGCAAAACAAATAAAGGGCCATGCTGAGTTGAAAATTGATTGCCAGTTTCGCCTGTTCAGCCAATAGAGGCAATTCGTCCTTTTTCCAGATCCAGATTATCAACGGATAGATGACCAGCGGAATAATACAGCTCAGATGCACGGATAAAATAAGGATGGTCTCTTTAAGATTGTATTCCCGGTCATTGGCTGAACCAGGCTTGAATTTGTATTCGAGCGCAGCGGAAAGCAGTTTGAGCGTGGATGCGCGCGGCTCAACCTCTCCATTTTCGAGCCGCTGAATGCTCCGCACGTTAAGCTCGCGGGCATCTCCCAGGTCTTCCTGGGTCATGCCCTTCTGTTTTCGTAATTCTGAGATGGTTTTTCCAATTTCAGGTTGTCGCATATGTCCTCCTGATCCATTTCCGTAATAAAATAACTTAAAAAGAGTTGCCTATCAACTGCATAAACTTGGCATTCACCCGACATTCAACAAATATACACCAGAACTTTGGGAATAAGAGACTGCCGGCGATATGGAATTGAAACGATTATTTTGCCGGGCGGCTGCCAATGCTCTCCTCAAATATCTCCAGGCTATCACG
>DSCZ01000225.1 GCA_011048855.1 Desulfobacteraceae bacterium
CTACGACAATATGCTGAAGATTATGCGCAACAACAAAAACGATCCGGAGAAAGCGCGGGCCGAACTGGAAGCCTACCAGAACAAGTATGAGAATGATATCGCCCGCTTAAGCGATCAGCTTGAAAACATGTCTGAAGAAGAGACCATGGATGTCTGGATGAAGTTTATGGCCAAGGCCGAGGAACTGGACAGGCTGGTACAGGAAATGACCCAGTAAAAAAAGTTGCCCCGTCTTGACACACACCGGGACTTGCTTTTACACTGCTGTTAAGGAGACCGTCCGGGAGGGCAGTCTCCTTATTTTACGCCTGCGTACGCTCCGCGGCGGGACGAGATGACGGCTCGAGACAAAGAGAAAGACTACCAGGACCTTCTCCGCCTTCTTCAGGAAAAAGAAACCTATATAGATTATCTGGAAAACCTCACCCTGGCCCAAGCCAATGTGCTGAATCTATCCGAAGAAGAACGCAAGAACGCGGATAAAACGATCCGGGCCTACCAACATCTGCAACAGGCGGCCGAACGGGAGCTGAAAGAGAAGGACAACCTCATCCGGGCGCACGAAAGTCTGATGAATCTTTCCTCTTCGGAACTGCTCGAAAAAAACGCCATCTTTCACAATATCCTTGAAATCAACCAGTACATCAGCACCATTATTGAAGAAGAAATCGTTTTAAAAAAAACGGTGGAAAACCTGATCCGCGCCATCAAATTCGACCGGGGCGTGCTGTATCTGAATGAAAGCGGCACCCTTCTGCCAAAAGCCTTTTTCAATCTACGGCCGGAGGACCTGGACGGTGAAGCCTTCCGATTCTCGGCCGGCATCATCAAGCGGCTTACCGAGGAAAAAAAACGGATCCACCTCAAAAACGAACGCGTATTGGTAGGCGGCACGCAGGTGCGGCTTTCCCTGCTTGCCATCCCCCTTTTGGCCAAGGGAAAACTGGTGGGCGCCATATACGCCGACATTCTGGACCGAAACTGCGCCTTCACCGACCACGATCTGGAGGTGGCGGAAATCTTCAGCACCCAAGCGCTGATCTCAATAAATAATGTCATCCTGTACCGGATCCTGAAACATGACGCGATCACCGACCGCTTCACCGGACTCCCCAACCGCAAGAAACTGGAAATCGACGCGGAACTGCCCGGCAATAAGCTCTTGGCGTTGATCAATATCGACAGTTTCTCTTCAATAAACACCGCCTATGGCCTCGAGGTCGGAAATCATGTATTGAAAGAATTGGCCCTGCGCTTAAAGATGATCCTTCCCGACCACTCCACGCTGTACCGACTGTCAGGCGACGAATTCGTCATTCTCTCCCGGACGGATACCGTTACCCCGCACATGCTCTCCGCCGGGATCATGAACGCGGCGTCCGGTACGCCGATTGTGTGTGAGGATATCTCCATCAATCTCAGCATCTCTGTCGGCCTGGTCCAGAATGAGGAAAAGAACCTTCTCCGCAAGGCGGATATCGCCCTCAAACTGGCCAAAAAACGCGGGCACGGGTATGCGGAGCTCTACCGGAGCGAACAGGATTTCGTCAACCGCTATAAAGAAGTGTTCGTCTGGGTCAACAAAGTCAAGGAAGCGGTCGAACACAACCGTCTTCTGCCTTATTTCCAAGGCATTCGGAACAATTTGACCGGGAAAATCGAAAAATACGAATGCCTGGTCCGGATTGTGGATGCGGGCAAAGTCTTAAGCCCCCGCAAATTTCTAGGCCCCGCCAAGCAGGTGGGCTTGTATTCCACCGTCACCTTCCGCATGATCGACAAATGTTTCGCTTTTTTCAGCGACAAACCGCATGAGTTCGCGCTCAATCTTTCGTATGAGGATTTCTGCAATCTGACGCTGATAGAGTATATCACCGACAAGCTTAAAGAGTTTTCGATCGAGCCCGAACGGGTGATCTTCGAAGTGTTGGAGGAAACCAGTCAGAAACGGGACACGCTGGCCTTCGAGTTCATCACGGCCCTCAAGGCTCTGGGCGTGAAAATCGCCATCGATGATTTCGGCACCGAATACTCGAATTTTTCCCGCGTGCTTTCGGTGCAGGCGGATTACCTCAAGATCGCGGGTTCTTTTACCAAAAACATTCTGACCGATTCCCAAAGCCTTAAAATCGTCAAGGCCATCACCGATTTCGGCCACAGCATCGGCACGACCGTGATCGCCGAGCATGTGTCCTGTCAAAAAATCCAGGACAAGATCATGGAGCTCGGCATCGACTATTCGCAAGGGAATCTCTTTTCCAAAGCCGGCCCGACGCTGATCTAAAACCGGCCACCCGTCCTTGAGGAAGCAGCCCGCCACGGATATCGCCCTGCGGCAGACCCTCTGGGGCAGCCCCCCGTTGCATTCATGTTTTTTTTTGTCTATGATGACCGGGTATGAATCCCCGGCGGCACACCTCCTCAAAACGTGCCCGGGCCTTTCCGAATCCACTTTGAAGCGGAGGAAACCGATGCACCGCGTGCCCGTTCTGTTGTTGCTTTTCCTGACCATGATCATCGGCGCGGCCTGCGACGGCGGCCAGGTCGGCCCGCAGTCGCTGCCGGACCGGACGTTCAATGA
>DSCZ01000036.1 GCA_011048855.1 Desulfobacteraceae bacterium
ATTCTGTACGCTTTCCGGGAAGAAGGCGACTTGTCAGATGAAACTGCCTTGAAGATCGCATGCGGATTGGGTGCAGGCATGGCACGAAAAGAGGAAGTCTGCGGTGCTATTACAGGTGGCATCCTTGTTTTGGGATTGCGATATGGCAGGGGTAACAACGATGATCGATCCGCAATGGAGTTGACCTATTTGAAAACAAGAGAACTCATGGACCTGTTTTCTAATAAGCATGGCACGTTTATCTGTCGCGAATTGCTGAATGGTTGTGAGTTGACCACAGAAGAAGGGCAGAAATATTTCGAGGAGAACGAGTTACTCAAAAAGACGTGCACTCCATGCCTCCAAAGCGTGGTCGAGATCCTTGAGCGCATTTTGTGATAAAGCCCAACATCTGCATACACTCAGACCTGTGTTCCGGAGACTGGAGATGCCTTGTTATCCATAGAGAAACTCGCAAGAGGTTTCGCCGACCTGAAACAGGCAGAGAGCGCGAGAAGCACTACATCACAACCCCAACGAATTGGTGGTGCCGACCCTCGTACCTCGGGCGGCACACCATAGCGTTCAAGAAAGTTGGACAACATGTTCGAGCAACTTGAAAAGATAAGCGGGCGCCCCGCCCTGTTTGAATTCTATACGGCAAGGGATCTTTGGGACGACGAACATACTTCTCAGCAGATGCTTTCCTTCCATCTGGATCCGAAAATTGATGTATCTTCCCGTAAAGCAAGTTTCATCGACCAATCTGTTGAATGGATTACCGCCCAATTCAATATAGGCGCTGCGACAAGAATCGCCGATTTCGGATGTGGGCCCGGTCTTTATGCCGAAAGACTCGCCCTGAAACAAGCCAAGGTGACCGGGATAGATTTTTCCAGAAGGTCCATTCGGTACGCTCAAAAGTCAGCGATGGTCAAAGCGGGCGGTGTCAAGGTAGTTGTCACCCGGTCCATTGGTCATGCTGCTAACAATTGTTGGGCTTGACCGACGGTGTTGTTTTCCGGGTTCAACCGAACGATTCGCAGAGGTTCCCAATTGCGTATTGATCCTGACCATCGACCTGGATTACGGCGATGAGCCTCCTCGTAGACACGACGTCTATTTTTAAGGATCTCTTGTTCGTGGCCACAGTGGCGATCATCAGGGGTGACAAAGCGGATAGCACTGTGGAGGTGCTGCGTATTGTACCATGCCACAAAGGCATCCACCCAGGCCTGAGCATCCTCAAGGGTTGTAAACGGTTTAGAAGGATATTCGGGTCTATACTTCATGGTTCTAAATAGGGCCTCTGAGTAAGGATTATCATCGCTAACCCTTGGACGGGAGAATGAGGGAACGACACCGAGCTTCTGCAATGTTGCAAGCATCGTGGCCCCCTTCATAGGCCCGCCATTGTCGGAATGCAGCACAAGACCCTCAGGGTCGATGCCTTGTCGGAGACAAGCTTCAATAAACAATCGTGCGCTGTACTCTGTCAATTCCTGGTTGAAGACCTTTGCGGCGACGATTTTTCGGCTCCAGATATCGACAAACATATACAGAAAGAAGAACATGCCCTTGATCGGCGTCTTCAAATATGTGATATCCCAACTCCAAACCTGGTTAGGACCCGTGGCCACACGCTCCTTTGGACGCTTCGAGGTCGCGGGTTTTGAGGGCTCTCGATGAACGATCATGTCGTTACCTCTCAACACCCGGTAAAAGGTGGATTCCGAAGCTACATATTCGCCTCTATCTGCAAGTTTGGGAACGATCTGTTTCGGCGACAGGTCTCGGAATTCTTTGCTGTTTGCAAGCTCAAGCACCGTTTTTCGTTCTTCCTCACTGAGGCGATGGGCAGGAGGACTGAGGGGGCCTCTGCGTTTGTCTTCACTACTGTCCTGCTTTGTCCAGCGAATGACAGTCCGGGCACTGAGTCCGAGGATCTTGGCTGCAGGGTGAAGCCTGGCTCCATTCTCAAGCGCATCGTTAATAAGTTCCATTACGATTGCCCGTTCTTCTTTGCTGTGTCGTCGTCCTCGTCCCCCCAGATTGCCTGGGCTTTTTTTTTAAGTATCAGCAAGGCCGCTGCTTCAGCTAAGGCTTTGTCCTTGCGCGTGAGCTCCTTTTTTAACTCATTGATTTCCTTTATTTCTTTCGGCTTTCGGCCTTCTTTCCTGCTAAAGGGCTTCTCTTGAAGTCCTCTGAGCATCTGAGAACGCCACTGGCCAAGTTGGGCTTCATGAATTCCCTTGCTGCGCAGATAGGCACCAAGCTGTTCTTCGGGCATAGAGGCGGCCTCCAAGACCACCTGAAATTTCTCCTCAGGGCTCCAATCTTGGGGTCGTCTGGAAGGCATAGTCTTCGTCACCTCGTTACGAATTGGAAATTGGAAAGGACTACTGATACAGGACTCACGGAGCCATCGGGACAGGGTAGTTTGCGCCACCCCCACTTCCTTACTCAAGAATCCAGCCGACAAAGCATCCGGGCCGCTCATGCGTTGTATAACTTTTTCTTTAAACCTCTCAGAGTATCTCATGTCAACCCCCTCCGCCCCATGAAAGTTTATAAGGAGGGGATGAAAAATCCGGCGCTG
>DSCZ01000139.1 GCA_011048855.1 Desulfobacteraceae bacterium
GCATATCCAGATACCCTCAGAGGCGATTTCAAGAATGACTTCCAACTCCCGTTCGGTATCATCGGGCCTGCTGCTAATGCTTCCGCCTGCACTTCGTCCGTTGGGTTCATCGCCCTCGATCTTCTTCGATCTCCATGGTTCCTGATTACGAGCTTCTCTATACATGGCAGGTCTTCAGCCTCTTTAAACTACACCCGTTTCGGATTGTGAGATCGGGCTCATGTTCGCCAAGCCCTGGCATCTCTGTCGGCCCCTTTCTTGTTGACCTTATACGAAATCGCATTGATATGCAACATGGCATATTGATAGGGTCGATCCAAGGAGGGATTGGCCCGACGGTCGAGGCTTATTAGGTATCCTGTGGGGTTGAAACCAATGAATTATGAGGTATGCGGCATATGTCCCCCCTCTCAACCCCTTCTGGTAAAGAAGAAGGGCCAAGGGGGGATATCGAAGGATTTGGAAAAGTGGTCTTGTTGGTGGTGTCAACTCAACTCATCTCTTGGGAACACCGCGCGTGTCCCAGCCTCTGAGTCTGTAGTAATCGGAAACCAGGGTTGCCATCTGTTCTCTGGTGATCTTTTGTCCGCCCGGCAGGGATTCTTTGAAGAAGCGCTCGGGCAGGCGGTCGTCGGCCGTCGTGAGGCCTTCACGGATATTGAACAGGCGCGCGGAATCGGTCACTGTTGCGGCAATCCGCCTCAGCTCATCCGCGCCGGCAGATATCCCGGTCGTCAGCCTCACAACATCCGAGAGTTCGTCCCAGAGGTAGAAGTCCCTGTAGAAGCGGCATAGGATCATGCAGTCGAAAAGTGTGCAGCGGTCTTCGAAATCGACGAACATCTCCGATTTCCCGTCGACCGTATCCGGGTCGATCAGCCCTGCAAGCTCCGCCTTGTAGAAGGTCGTGCGCAGGTGACAGGCGCCGCGGTCGCTCACCGCATAGGCAAGGCCCATCCCTTTGAGTGCTCTGGGATCGTAGCCTGCGGGCTCAAGGCCTTTCACATGCACGGCAATGTCTTCCATGCCCCACTTCCTTGCGGCTTCACATATTCCCCCTGCAAGCACATCACCGATGCCTTCCCTGCGGGAGATTTTACCGAGCAGGTCCGCGACGGCCTCCGGGTTTCCGTACTCCAGCTTCTCGTCGACCGCGCCCTTCATCGAGGCTTCGATCGCGAAGGCGGAAAGGTTTCCGGCGGTGATCGTGTCCAGGCCAAGCCGGTCGCAGATATCGTTCAGATAGGCGATTTCTTCGATCTCGTCGATCAGGCAAAGTCCCCCGAACGCATAAAGGGTTTCATATTCGGGGCCCTCCAGCTTTAAGCCCCTGTGGCGCCCTTCCTGGACTTCTATCAGCTTTCCGCATCCGAGGAAGCATGTCTTGCAGGCCCGAGGGCTGGGGTTCAACCGTTCTTTCATGCTGTCCGCGCCTATTTTCTCCCACCCTTTCATCGTGCCCTCGGACCAGTAGCGGGTCGGGAAGCCCCCGGCGTTGTTGAGCATCGCCACCATCATCGGGGTCCCGAGGTTTCTGTAGGCAAGCGTCGCCTTGTGGTCTTTGAGATCCACAAGCATTTTGCGGGCGTAGACTTTCATGCCTTCCGGGTCGGCAAATTCCCGCCTTCGGTCCCCGCGAAAAGCGATTCCCTTGATGTTCTTGGCTCCCAGCACGGCGCCCAGACCCGTCCGTCCGGCCGAACGCCAGCGGTCGTTTTCAACGACCGCGAATTTGACAAGGTTTTCTCCGGCAGGCCCGATCACCATCGCGCCGGCCCCGGATCCGTCGACCCGCCTGAGGATTTCGTCTTCGGCAAAGTAGGTGTCGGTGCCACATAGATGGGCGGCTTCGTGAAATTTAACGTTATCTTCGCTGATTTCAAGCCATACCGGTTTATCCGAAGCCCCATGAACGGCAATGGCGTCGAATCCGGTCCGGCTGATGGGAATCGCCAGGCTTCCACCCGAATAGGATTCTGCATAGAACCCTGTAAGGGGTGATTTGGAAAACAGCCCGTGGCGGCAGGAACCGTAAAGGGCGCTGTCCGTCGCAGGACCAAGCGCGATGAGGAAGTGGTTTTCAGGTGAAAATGGGTCAACTCCTGGTGGATTTTTTTCGAGCAAAATCCGGGTCGCCAGTCCTTTCCCACCCAGCGTTTCGGCAAGCACTTCGTCTTCGATTTTTTCCACATGAAACTTTCCTGTTCCGGCGTCGATCACCAGCAGGCGATTAAAAAATCCTCTCATCTCGGTTTTCTCCTTTGTTGTCTGCATGCGCGTTAACGATTTATTTTGGTCCCGGGTATCATCCCTTCCAGGACGTCGCCTTCCGGCAAGCCTATCACGGCCTCTTGACCCTGATAGCGCAAATGGATATGGGGCTTGTGGTGCCGGTTCTAATCGAAAAAGTACATCGAAACGATGATCCCGTAAAACATTGCGATGACAGCCATTAAAACGATCCCCTTCATCCGATTGAGAAGAATTTGTATAAAATGATGGAGAAATGGAAGAAAAAGAAGACTTGTTCTCCGTCTCAGCATCGGGTCTCGATATCATAGGA
>DSCZ01000584.1 GCA_011048855.1 Desulfobacteraceae bacterium
GGTGAAAACGGGAAGGTCAAAGGAATAGAATTCCTGCGAATGGAGCTCGGCGAGCCGGACGAAAGCGGGAGGCGCAGGCCGGTGCCTGTGGAAGGCACCGAAACCGTCATCGATGTTGACAATGTGATTGCAGCAATAGGACAGTTCGCTCTCTATGACGTCGAAGCACTGAAATGCGAGGAAGGCAGCGTGGCGATGACCCGGTGGAATACCGTGGATGCCGACCTGTACACCGGCCAGACCAGTATCGACTGGGTATTTGCAGCGGGCGACGGTGTAACCGGAGCCGCAACCGTGGTTGAAGCTTTCGGAGGTGCGCGCAAAGCCGCTGCTGCAATCCATCGATTTCTCGAAGGAGAAGCAAGAGTCTCCGCGCCGGTCAATCTACGCACAAAGGTGTGGGACGGTGCATCGCAGGATGAACTGAAGCTTCTTCCCAGCATACCCCGCAACAAAATGCCCGATATTCACGTCGAAGAGCGGCGCGGTTCCTTCGAGGAGGTTGAGCTGGGCTTCAGTGAAGACCAGGTGCAGAGTGAGGCCGGGAGATGCCTCCAGTGTGGCCTTTATTGTTTCCGGCACAATTGAAATTGAAGCCAACGTTCAGGATGCCCGCTTTATTACAGCCGTTATACGCGGGGAAAACCGAGGATTGCGTGAACGCTTGCGGTCTGCACGCCTGAGGAACAAAAAATACAACGCCATGGCCCCGAATCCGGCTGCAGCCGATGCCGCATCCCTGGACATCCCCTCTATGTGGATGATTTCCATCCCAATATAAGCACCGGCCACAAGCGCCAGGACAGGAAGGATATAGACCATAAACGTGGATTTTAAAAAAGAATCGGCCGGCATGCTCAATCGCACCATATCTCCGGTGCGGCAATCGGTCGTGTTTTCCGCCTTTACCACAACGCCCTTGCCAAACTCCACCTTACATTCGGTTCTCGACGGACATGAAGCGCAGGCAGAAGATCTCTCAACCCTCACCCATGCCGAGCCTTCATCCGTTTTTTCAACAATCCCCTGTTCGGTGAGCTGCATCGATGTACACCGGCCCTACCGGGCTGCGTTGCTTTCTTGAATTGAACTAAGAATCTGAAGTATCTCTTCAAGTTCTTCTTTTATTTGTCTAAGAATAAATTTATTTTCTACGAAACTATCTTTCTTTTCTCGTAGGCGGAGCCTTGCTCCTTCTATAGTCATTTTTTCGGAATAAAGAAGTTTTTTGATTTCAAGAAGTTGTTCCAGGTCTTTTCGGCGGTATGTGCGCTGCCTGGAATCAGCCCTTTGGGGCCTGATCTGCGGAAATTCGTTTTCCCAGTACCTGAGTACCGAAGGTTCCACACCAACGATGCGAGCGGCTTCCCCTATCCGGAAATATCGCTTGTCATCAGGAATAAGGACCATTTCGTCACCCCTCTCTCAAACGGCCTCCTGTTTCGGCAAGAACCGCTTCGATGATCGACTCGTGGAGCGCGTTGACAATCGCCCCTTCGAGTGTCGACTCCGGTGAACGATAACAAATTCTGAAGGCCATGGCTCTCTCCAGGCCGGAATCACCCTCCCTGTCGTAGATATCGAAGAGAGAGACATCTTCAACGAGTTCCCCGCCTTTTTCGCCTATGACCCGCTCCACAGAAGCACATTGCACATCCGGGTAAACTATGACCGAAAGGTCACGGTATACTGCTGGAAATTTCGGGTACGGCCTGAACACAGGAGGATTTTTCCACCACCTTAAAAGCGGGCCTGCATAGAACTCGAATAGATAAACATCCCCTGCATCTTTCGAGCGGCAGAATTCCGTCACCGACCGGGAAGCTTTACCAACCACACCCAGCATCAGTTCGTCACCAGAGCTTATCCGGGCCACGGGGCCCTGGCTGTAGCCGGGCAGATCATGAGCCTCCGTGAAAACTGCATTGTCCACTCCAACGGCTTCAAGCAGTGTTTCCACGACACCCTTTATATCATGGAAATCAACCGGCCTTTCGCTGCCGTACCATTCCTTACGATGGTAAACTCCTGTCATCAATCCTGAAATCATCGTCGATTCATCCGGCAGCGCATCACCCGAAGGGCTGAAAATCTTTCCCCATTCAAACAGCTTGATTTCCTGCTCCCCCCTGGAAAGGTTGGTCTTTGCGGCGCCTGCAAGGCCGGGTACCAGGGACGTCCTCATAACCGATTGGTCCATCGAAAGAGGGTTCATGAGAGCAACAAAGCTACGAAGTGCGTGCCCTTCCGGAGCATCAAGTAAATCAGCCGAATCCCGTGAGGTGAAACTGTAGGAGATAACCTCCGAAAAACCGCATCCAACCAGGACCTCCCGCAGCCTGTCCCTCAACGAATACTCGAGGCGTGTGGGTTTACTGCAAGAGCGAACCGCCGGAAAAGTTACTGGAATACGGTTGTAACCCTCGATCCGTGCCACTTCTTCCACCAGGTCGATCTCCCGTTCGATGTCCATGCGGAATGAAGGGGGAACGACAACAAGATTTTCCCCAGTTTCCTCAACTTTCATTTGAAGGGAGGACAGATGCCTTCTTAC
>DSCZ01000034.1 GCA_011048855.1 Desulfobacteraceae bacterium
AGGCCAGAATTTCATTTCGGCACTCCGGATACTCCGACGCAGATACGGAGTCAGAGTCGATTACGACAACGACTGAGCGGGACGAACAAAGGCGGTGACGGTGAGGCTGCGCCGTGTCAGCAAGGCGACCGTTTCTATGTGGTATGTATGAGGGAACATGTCCACCGGCTGAATTTCACGCAGTTCGTAAGCTGTGCCCAGCATGGCCAAATCCCTGGCCAGCGTCGTCGGGTTGCAGGAGACATACACGATGCGCTCCGGAAGCATTTCAAGAATCCGGCCGATTACATCCTTGTGCATCCCGGCCCTGGGAGGATCGATCACCACAACATCCGGGGCGGAGCTCAGGCCGGCAAGCACCTCCCCGGTATCCCCGCACAAAAAGCGGCAGTTGCCCACGCCGTTCATCCTGCAGTTCTGGAAGGCGTCATCCACCGCATCCCGGCTCATCTCGATTCCGGTCACCGACCCCGCCTTCCGGGCGAGAAAAACAGGGATCGTCCCGGTGCCGCTGTATAGATCAAGAACATCGGTTTTTCCGTCCAGTTCGGCGTATTTCTCGACGACCCGGTAAAGTATTTCCGCAGCCGGGGGATTAACCTGGAAAAAGGAATCCGGGGAAATCCTGAACGAAAACGGGCCGATTCGATCGGTCAAAAAACCGGCTCCGGTTAAAATTTCCCGGCTCTCACCCACCGCGACACCCGATCGCCGTGAGGTTATGCTGTTCACAACGGTTTTTACCCGTCCCGCCACCTTCACGGCATCCAGCACACGGTCCAGAGCGCCCGGGGTTTTATCCGAGGTGATGATATTGACCATCCAGTTGTCATCGGCCGTTGAATGACGGAGGGTTAAAAAGCGCCAGAAACCTTGATGGGATTTGAGGCCGTATGCCGGGAGGTCCGATTCGAGGGCACACCGCTTCGTTTCCTCCAGCAGCCTGTTTCCGTGTTCGTTTTGAAGCAGGCACCGATCGATGTCGATGACCTTGTTAAACGTTCCCGGCACGTGAAGACCCAATGCAAAATCCATTCCGGCCGGTTTTTCTTCGTATTCCGAGGGCAAAAGCCACCGGCGGTCGGAAAAGGAAAACTCCATCTTGTTTCGGTAACCGTAGAGATCGGGGGAAGGAATCGGTTCATGCACGGCAACAGGCTCCAATCCACCGATGTGAACCAGGGATTCCTCCACCTGATCTCTCTTGTAGGCCAGCTGCTTTTCGTAGGTGATATGTTGCCACTGGCAGCCTCCGCAAAACCCGAAATACCTGCACGGAGGACGGCACCGGTCCGGAGAAGAGGAAACTACTTCGGTGATCTCAGCTTCGGCGAAGGACCGCTTTTTCCGGTATATTCGGGCGTTGACGACATCTCCCGGAACCCCTCCCTTTACGAATACAACGAAACCATCGAGCCGCGCGACCCCCATCCCCCGATAGGCTGTCTTTTCCACCGTAATTTCCAGTTCCCGGCCTTTGCGGACAGTCATCCATTTCTCCTTTTTTCTGATATCGGGTTATCCTACGCGACAGGGTGTAGAAAAGTCAAAGACCAACAACCGTAAAGCCGGCCTTCGGTAAATGTGAAGGGGCATCGTGTGATTTCTATGCTGTTGCGCCCTGCCTGATTATCTGGCATAGTCCTCGAATTGAACAGCCTATTGACACATATCGGGGAGAACCGGTAAAGGAGACTGATTTATGACACATGAACTGCTGGAGCGCGCACAGGAGATCCGGGAATGGATGACCGGCCTGCGCCGGGCCATCCACCGCAACCCCGAGCTCGGGATGCAGGAATACCAAACGACCAAACTGGTAAAGGCCGAACTTGAAAAAATCGGGGTTCCGGTAAAAGAAACAGGGCTCGAAGCCGGCGTTCTCGCCTTGCTCGAAGGAACCGGCGAAGGCCCGGTCACCGGGCTCAGGGCCGACATGGACGCACTCCCTCTCACCGAGCGCACCGGGCTCGATTACGCATCCAGAAACGAAGGTGTGATGCATGCCTGCGGTCACGACGGACATACCGCCATACTGCTCGGTGCTGCAAAGCTTCTCAGTGAAATGAAAGACCGGTTCAGAGGCGTGGTCAAGTTCATTTTTCAGCCCGCCGAAGAAGGTCTTGGGGGAGCGGCGAGAATGGTGGAGGCGGGCGTGCTGAAAAACCCGGACGTCACCACGGTCATCGCCCTTCACGGCTGGCCGTTTCTCGAGACAGGCAAAATCGGAGTTTGCAATGGACCCTTCACCGCGTCCGCCGACAAGTTCTCCATCACGGTGAATGGCCGGGGCGGGCACGGGGGCTATCCTCACAAGGCCGTGGATCCGGTCCTGGCCTCGTGCCACCTGGTTGCTGCAATCCAGCAGGTGGCGAGCAGGCAGATAGACCCGGTTGAAAATATAGTGGTTTCGGTCTGCAGAATTAACGGTGGAACCACCAATAATGTGATTCCTGAATCGGTGAGCCTTGCGGGCACGGTACGGTGTCATGAAGACTCCGTTCGGAGTACGATTGAAGAAAGGATGCGAAAAATCGCCGAGGGTGTGTGCTC
>DSCZ01000122.1 GCA_011048855.1 Desulfobacteraceae bacterium
ATTCCCATCTGTTCGGCCAATTATGCCGTCAGGTCCAGCGTTGAAGAATTTTTCAGCATCGACTTATTAACCTGGTAGTGTTCTGGAGCCACAAATGACTGGAGATGCAAAGGAGTTGCCGTCGATTCCTTCAATAAGGCCGCGGGTGATCCGGCTAGGTCAACCCATCAACCAGATGGTCTACCAGTTGTCCGTATTCCTGGTCAGTTCGGAGAATGATGACCTGCGCTCCCTGCTCCGGCAGGCTGCAGGAAAAATCATGAACTGGGTGGATGAGAAGTACCCTGAGGATATTCCCCGCAAGGCCTGGGAAATTCAGAGCACGTTTGCCGACCGTGTCCCGGGGCAGAAAGTGGAATGTGTCGCTATTCCCGATGAGGACAAGTGGGCGGTGCGTTTGGAACAGCCGGATGCATCCATCCTCGACCGCCCGCCTGTGGCGGGACGCTTCTGGACAACTGATATTTCCCTGGCTTTGGATGAAAACCGCATTCGCTTGGGTACGCGTGTGGTTTGTGCTTCACCCCCGGATTGTAACGCGGATATTTTTTTCACCCGGCCGCGGTTCATCAAGGACCTGATCTCCACCCTGGGAATAACTGCGGGTATCCCACTTTCCGGCACCCCCTACCGGGTGGGTCTGCATTTTCCAGTAGATTGCCTGGTCCACCTGCTGCACGCGGCGGAACGGACCATCCCGGTTATGGTGCTCAGCGAACCCGACTGGGAGATCCGTGCGGACAATGTAGAAACCCGTTCCGACTATGTGTTGGACGGGGATCGCCTGGCGGAAAAAGTAGTGGGTTATGGCCACGTGGTCCTGCTGCCCCTGAAGGAATCCGTCGCGCTGACAAAGAAACTGGGCTCCAGCTGGTCCGTTGCCGACGGTGCTGTTCGCATCTATTTGCCCGGTTTGGATCCGCAGGAAGACCCATATTGGACTCATCCACGGTCGGATTTTGACCAGATCCTCGCATGGCCGGGGGAGGGATCCGGGGAAGCGGGAATTGCCGCTTTTATTGACTCCCTGGTGCGCCGCATCCAGGAGCTCAACACCAGGCAGAAGATCAGGTGGATGGACTTTCCCTTCGTACCTGAACTCAAATTGCTTGAGAACCGCAAAAAACAGGCGGAAATCAGCCGGGCTATCCTATCCAGTCAATCGGAATCGGCCAAATCCGCTCAAGTGAGCCGGCAGCTGGAAGCAAAGGAAGAAGAAAACGCCATGCTGCTGACAAGATTAAAAAAGGCGGAAAAGGATATTGAGGAATTTGCCTCTTTGGCTGAGCAGTACGAAAAGGATGCCCGGTATTATGAGGGAGAAAACAACAGTCTTCGCGCTCAACTCCATACCTTACGGGATAATATGGAGGCCGTGACCCGGGAACCCATTGACATTTCCATCTCCCTGCCCGAGTCAATCAGTGTAATCCCCCAATGGGCGGGAGAGTACCTGACCGGCCGTTTGACCCTCCACCCCCGGGCTGTAAACGCATTGAAGGATGCAGAATATGAAGATACAGGGAAACTGGCCCGCGCCCTGTTGCTGCTGGCCAATGAATACCGCAACATGCGGATCGGAAAACTGGATCAGCGGAAGTTCAGCCAGAGCCTGAACCGGCTCCATTTCCGCTTGGGCCAGTCCATCTCGCCCGAACGGGCGGGGGAGTTTGATGATGAGTATTTTGTGTATTACCCGGTGGGCAGCTCCAGACGGACTTTCCTGGAGCACCACCTCCGCTGCATGTCCAACACACGTGACCCGAGGCGATGCCTGGCTGTTTACTTCTTCTGGGACAACGACACCCGCCAGGTCGTGGTCGGCTGGCTCCCCAGCCACCTCCGCTGCGCCCTGACGTGAAAGTTTTTCTGGGGCGTATAGTGGAGAACTTGGCTGATAGATTTATGATAGACTTACAAATCTATTCAAGTAATCAAGGATCAATTGTTCTTTTGTGCTCCCTTCGAAGCTGGGAAATCGAGGTAAATCTTGAATTTTTATTACCACCCCTCGTCCCTTTTTCTTGAACGGTGAAACTCTTTGTAGAAAGCCTCCCTTGATCCGGCGAATCCGTCATTGTTAGCCTTTCGTGTAGTCGAATCTACCAACCCTGGATTCTCTTTTTCCCAATTCAGTCGCAGCATGTATTTGTACAAAGCGCTCTCAATATCTGTAATGGGTTCCTTCTTTTCCAAGCCGACATCCATAAGGGATTTTTCCGTCTCGTTTATGGGTTGCTTCCTTCCCTTAATTAGATTAAAGAATAGCTCGCCATATCTGTTAATCAGATTTATCTCAGAATGATTAAAAAAACCTTGTGAAACTCTCCATTTAAACATCACGCCTCATAATAATGATTATTGTTTTCGTGAACGATTTTTTCAACTGGTCTCTGAGATTTGTGGCTGCGAAGTGGGTTAAGTTTTAGGCTCTTCATAAGAATTTGTGCACGAGTTTAGGTTCAGGGAGTTTACCAAGGCAGTGATATAGGGCGGTTATATAGGTGGAAGCGGTGCGGAATCCATAACAGCGATGGCTAACGATTTTAG
>DSCZ01000473.1 GCA_011048855.1 Desulfobacteraceae bacterium
CTATGATGACACGCCCTTCCCCCGGTTCGATCAAACCTATCATGTGCTTCATCAAGGTACTCTTGCCGCAGCCGCTTGCTCCCAGGATAATGAAAATTTCGCCTTCGTAAATTTCGAGCGAGACCCGGTTCAGGATGAGGTTGTCTCCATACCCGCCTGCGAGATCTTCTATTTTTATCATAACTTTTGCGGTCATAAAAACTTACCAGTATCTTAAAATTACTGCAAATAACGAATCGGCAACGATAATCATAAAAATACTGCTCACAACCGCCGATGTAGCCGCCTGGCCGACCGCAGCCGCTCCGCCCCGGACCTGGAAGCCCTTGAGGCAGCCGACCCAGGCGATCAAAAAAGCAAATACGCAGCTTTTGCCCACTCCCCAGAATACGTCGAACAGCGTGAGGGTGTTGATCGTCTGTGCAACGTAGGCGCCGCCGCTCAAATCAAGCATGAACATTCCGACGATCATGCCTCCCGCTATAGCGAACAAATCGCTGAACAACGTCAATACGGGCACCATCATGACTGCGGCCAGCACCTTCGGGACGGCCAGGAAGCGGACAGGATCGAATCCCATGGTTGCAAGGGCGTCTATTTCTTCGGAAACCTTCATCGAACCGATTTCAGCTGCGAAAGCGGCCCCTGATCTTCCCGCGACGATTATCGCGGTCATGATGGGGCCAAGTTCCCTCGTCATGGCAAGGCTGACCAGGGATGCTACATAGACGCCCGCACCGAACTGCTGCAGCTGCGCTGAAGACATGAACGCCATGATCAGGCCCAGCAGGAAGCTGATGAGCCCCACGATCGGGAGGGCGTCTACGCCGGTGCGCTGCATGTAGAGGAAAACATCAGGGGTTCGCAGGGAACGGGGATGGATGAGAACATGAAAAAGCGCGATGCACAGGGAGCCCAAAAAGAAAATCATATATTTGAATTCGGTGAAAATATCGATCGTCGATTCTCCGAGCCTCACCAGGATTGCCTGTCGTTTTTCGGTTACCTCGAAATTTTTTCCAAGAGATTCGAAGTCAACCAGAAAAAGCGTTTCTTTCACCTTGTCGCCGGCTCCCACAATGCGGAAATCACCGTGCCGGTCCCCCGTTATTTTTTTCAGTTCCAGCACGATGAGGACCCCGAAATCATCCATGTAGGGGACCCGCTGCATGTCCACCACCACAGATGCACCGCAAGGAGGATCGAATTCGGATCCGAGCTGGTGTATCAATCCAGGAGTGCTTGAATAATCCAGGATCCCGTGCAGGTGGACGATCGTCTCCCCGCCTTTGACATCGATGGCGTAACCGGGCGCGATTTTTTCGTTGGGTTTCATCCATCACCACCCGTGTATTTTCAGTTTTCTCAACCGCGGTTCTAAACCACCTTTTGAAGCAGCCGCCTGAGAAGGTCTCGAACCGCGCGGACAAGGCACTCCGCCGGGCTCCTGTAGGCATAGCGGGCCTTTTCGGCACTGGTCACAGCCTCGGGAATGTGGGCCAGTTTCAATTTGACCACGGCCATATGATCGTCCTTTAAAAACCTTTGAAAGATAATGTTGAAAGGATAAAACCTGAATTCCCGTTCGAAAATGGCCGCCCCCCAATCTATTATATACGGGCGTCCGTCTGCGCCAAGCAGGACGTTGGCTTCCTTTTTGAGGTCGCAGTGGGCGAGCCTTCGTTCATGCACCCTGTTCACCAGTTTTTCCAGCTCATTGAAAAATGAGATGGGCAGGGTGAAGTCCTTGTAGGCGTTCTCGAGGTTTCTCCCGGGTATTTCTTCGATCACAAGTGCCAGTCCGTCAATCACCCTGAACAATTCCGGGATTCCATCGAGGCCTTGAAGGTGCCTGTAGGCTTTGGCCTCCCTCCAGACCAGGAAGCGGCCGGCCGTGTTTCGATACAAAAAACCCAGCCGGCTGAAATCTTTAACCACCGCCTGAACCTTGCCGCTCTGGACACGCCGGACAGCAGGCCTCGTGTTCGTCGGGGGTCGGACTAGGAGCGACTGCGTTTCAGGAAGATTTTGCAGTGTGAGAAATTCGAACATGAAAGAGTCGTATCCCCCCGTCAGGCAAAAAGGGCCATTTTGCCCGGATTCAGGATATTGTCCGGGTCGAACGCTTTCTTGACGCGCCGCATCATTTCGATCTCAACAGCCTGGTGTTCCAGGGACATGTAAGGCGCCTTGGCTATTCCGATCCCGTGTTCCCCCGTGAGTGTCCCCCCAAGCGAACATGCAATACTGAAAAGTTCTCCGGCTGCTGCATGAACGGCTTTCACCTGGTCCGGGTCCGATTTGTCATACATGATTTTCGGGTGCAGGTTCCCGTCGCCGGCATGCCCGAATATAACGAAGGGAAGTCCGAAAGGGCGAACCGCGCTGGAGAGCCGCGACAGGAGCTCCGGCACCTTGGATATCGGCACCGCTACATCCTCGGAAATATTGCTGGTGCCCATGGTGGCGGCTGCGCTGCCGGCTGACTTCCTTGCTTTCCAGAGGGCCTCGGATTTCGCCGCAGTGTCGGCCTCACGGATTTGAATC
>DSCZ01000112.1 GCA_011048855.1 Desulfobacteraceae bacterium
ATCTCCGGCGTTGGGTGACCCAGGTCGCTCAACACGAGCATATCGGCATCCCTGCCTGGGGCTATGCCGCCGATCCGGTCCTCCACACCGAAATAGACCGCCGGGTTCAGGGTCACCATCCGGTAAGCCTCGACGGGGTCAACCCCCTCCTCCAGCGCAATGGCGACCAGGCGGTCCATCATACCTGATTCCAGTTTAAATGCCGGGGTGGAGCTGTCCGTCGTCAACATGACCCGTCGGCCGGCGTAAGGCAAATCAAGGATTCCCGAAAGGAGATTGCGCAGGTCCTGCCTCAGGGAGCTCTGTCGAAGCATGACATGCATCCCCAGCCGCAGGCGTTCAAGCACCTCCCCCGCGGTGATGCTTTCATGGCACGATTCCACGCCGGTGCGGGCAATGGCGTTCAGGTTTTCATATTTGGCCCCAGCGGTGTGGCCGTCAACACGCTTGCGAAGCTTGCGGGCAAAACGGATCATTTCGAGCAGTTTGGGGCTTCCCCGAACGAGCTCCGGCCAGCGGGTGATCTCCCCGACGGAAAGAACATACGGGCTTCGGAGCAGGCGCTTTATGTTTTCCGGTGAAAACAGCTCCCCTTCATCTTCCATCGGTGTTTGAGGAACCAGGCGGATAAACCAGAAGAATTTCAATGGCATATCGGCCAGCGTTTCCATCAAGGCCTCGAAACGGTCCACGCCCATGAGCATGAAAAAAAGCAGGTTGTCACAGACCAAGGTGGTGGTTCCAAGCCGGCAGGCCTCGGCCCCCAGGGTCAGCGGGTTGTAAACATTCCAGGGATGGCAGTGCGGTTCGATATAGCCGGGAACCAGTGTTTTTCCATCCAGGTTCAGCTGGACAGTCCCGGTGGTCGCCGGGAAGGGAATCGGCCCCACATGTAGAATCTTTCCGCCCCCGACGGCCACGTCGCAATCAAGGAGCTCTCCCGAATAAACGTTGAGCACCTTGGCGCCTTCCAGAATCAGATCAGGCTCCGGCGCAACATTTTGAACGGCTGTTTGTGATTCACTATTGATTGAACATGGCATGCTGCCGTCCTTTAGAATCCCATTATCCCAGGCAGCCACAAACTAAGAAAAGGAACAAAGGCAACCAACAATATTGTAACAACTTCCACAAAGGTAAACGGCAAAGCGAGAAGCGATATCTCCTCAATTGTCGTGCCTCCGATACCCGACGCTATGAACAAATTTTCCCCCAAAGGAGGGGTTTCGAAACCTACCTCGCAGCAACAAACCAATACAATCCCAAAATGTATCGGATCAACGCCCAAATGCGTCATTATGGGCAGCAGAACCGGTGTAACCAGCATAATGGTTGCGAGAGTTTCCATAAACATGCCAAGAATGAGAAGAAATACTATCACGAGCAGCCAGATGATTACAACATTGCCGGTAAAACTCAACAAGGCATCGGCAATGGCATAGGGAATGCGATACTGGACAAGTAGACGACCAAAAGCCTGCGCAGTGAACATGATAATCAGCACACGGCCCGAGAGCCAGGTGGTGTCATCAAGAGATTTCAGGAAATATTTTAATCGAAGTTCTTTATAAATGAACAACCCTACGAATAAGGTATAAAAAATGGAAACGACCGCTGCTTCTGTCGGAGTGAAAAGCCCGGAATAAATCCCCCCGAGAATAACCACTGGGGCCATCAATGCCCAGAAGCCTTCTTTCATTTTTTTCAATATAGATAAAATCGACCAACCATGCGCATCGCCTTTGTAGCCTCTTTTTTTACAAAGAAAGTAATTCATAAGCATAATGCCGGCGGAAAGGCAAATACCCGGAATCACCCCGGCGATAAAGAGCTTGGTAATGGACTCGCTGGCGGTTACCCCGAAAATCACCATTGGGATGCTTGGAGGGATGACAACGCCCAAACCACCCGAGGAAGCGGTGATGGCTGAAGCGTAGCTTTTATCGTAACCTCGTTTTATCATGGCTGGAATCATCAGCATGCCGACGCCGGCGGTCGTAGCAGGGCCGGAACCTGAAATCGCGCCGAAAAACATACAAGCCAAAACGGTGGAGGCAGCCATCCCACCTGTCATGGGACCGGCAAGCTCCTCAGCAAAAGACACCAGCCGCCGGGCAATTCCGGAATACTGCATTAGAGCTCCGGCCAAAATAAATGAAGGCACCGCCATGATGGGAAAGGAATTTACTCCGTTATAGGCAACTTGGACTAAAGTAGTTAAATCGATGCCTAAGAACGAGAATGTCGCCATAGCTGCCATACCAAGAGCCACCGTGATAGGGGCGCCGATCAGCAGTAAAAAAATGAATACCCCAAACAAAATTGAGGAAACCATTTATGAGCTAACCTCCCAACCTTTCTCTTCGGTTTCTTCCGTCTTTTCTTTCAATTCAGCAGTTGCATCATCCACATCCGATAGCTCTATGCCATAAACAAACTTAAGTACATTTACTTGAATAATACGTATTATCATAAGCCCAAAGGCTAAAGGAAAAATCAAATAAACATAATGCATAGCCCAATTGAGGGC
>DSCZ01000218.1 GCA_011048855.1 Desulfobacteraceae bacterium
ACACTGCGCTGGTCACCGCCGTCGTAAATGACAAGCGCCGGATGGCCCGGTTGATGCTGTCCCTGGGGGCCGACCCGAACAGGCGTACCGGGGACGGCATGACTGCCCTTGCCTGGGCGCGCCGGCTCGGCTACCGCGATATCGAAGCGATGCTGTTGCAATACCGCGCAACGGAGTAAAGACCATAGCGGAAAGGAGGGTTTTATGATGCAACGCTATTTCATCACCTTTCTGTTGTTTTTGGCCGTTGGCTTGACGGCCCACGCGACATCCTCCAACCTGGCGCTTGCCCAGCCCGCAAAAGATACCGCGACCACCAGCGATATCGAGCTCAACAATCTGTTGACTTCAGCCCGTTCGAGCTACTGGAAGAGGGACTGGGTATCAGGCCTGGACGGCTATTCGAGGTATCTCGAGGCAAGACCCGGAGATGAGTCCGCCCGATTCGAGCGCAGCCAGTGCTTTTTCCGGTTGGGCCGGTACGCCCAGGCTATCCGAGATCTCAGCTACCTCATCAAGCAAAAGAAAGGGCCTACGCCGACGGATGAAATTGCATTGGAAAAACTATATTACCGCCGTGGACTGGCATACCATACCCTCGGCAGGGATGATTTGGCCCACGATGATTTTATAAAATCCTCAGAGGGGTCTGCATTTTATCAATACAATAACTGGCACTTTTCGAAAAGGATAGCCGCACTTGATGAACACTCACGAAAACAAACCGTCGATGAAAATGTGCAGAGGTCGAAAGCGGGCCCCTTGGTTGAAAAAGCCAGGAAGGCATATGATTGGCGAGATTTTGACGATGCCTACCGCTTGTACACCCAGGCAATCGAACTCGACCCCAATCTTGCACCGGCCTATTTGGGAAGGGGAACGGCCGCCGAAGCCCAAAAAGATATTGACGGGGCGCGTGCGGATTACACTTCCGCCATTCTGGCGGACGCTCACATAGCAGAAGCCTTTTACCTCCGGGCCAAGACATATGAATCATCCGATGAGGAAACTGCCCTTTCAGATCATCAGGAGGCTTGTCGTCTAGGCCATCCTTCAAGCTGCCGATACCTCCGCGAAGCGGCTGAGATCTGGGAGGGGCGAGGGCTTGTTTTCCTGCGGGTCGACAATTTCAAAAGGGCACTGGAGGCATTCAGCAAGGCGGTGGAGGTGGACCCATTGTATGCGGACCCTTATTTCAACCGCGCCCTGGTTTACAGCAAGACCGACCAATACCTGGAGGCCGTCAAGAACTGGGAGACCTACATCATTTACGCCAAAGCATCCAAGGCCCCAGCCGCGCCGTATGGCGAGGCCTATTTCAATATCGGCCTCAACTACTATCGAAGCGGCCAACCGCAGCAGGCCGTCGAGGCCTACACCCAGGCGATCGCCCACGATCGGCGCAGTGCACCCGAAAAGCTGCCGCGGGACCTGCACCATCGCGCCCGGATCTATTACGAAGCCGGGGGAGAGGCCAACAAGCGCAGGGCGCTGGATGACCTCCGGGAGGCCTGCCGGATGGGCGACCGAATGAGCTGCGACATGTGCAAGAAAATCGCCGTGGAACTCGGCCTGAAGCCGTAACCAGGACTACTTCCGCGGCGCCGGTTTGCCGGCCTCGGTATGTGATAATGGCTTCCATGATGTGTGGCAATGTACATCATCAAGTTGTATACAATCCCGGACCGCAGCCGAAGTCCGCGATCTTCGTATTCTTGCCGATGTTGAATTTGGACGCGATCCATTCCACCGATAGCCTGATGAACTCCGCGTTTCGCGAAGAAGCATCAATGGCCTCATCAAGGTGAAAAAAGAGCATCTGAGCCGACGTATGCTCATCAGTCCATAGGTCACTTGCGGTGTAGAATTCGAACGGTTCAGGCCGTTCGTTGATTCTCTCTAATAACCGGCACAGTCGAAATCGTCGCAGTCGATAAATCCATCTCCGTCATTATCCACTCCGTCACTGCAGGCCGCAGGCGTGTTTTCAAAGGTCTTCCCAGCAACGACTTGCAAGGCATAGATCGCTTCTTCTAAACCGATTTTTCCATCACCGTTTATGTCGAATGCATGAACAGGAGAAGCAATAAAAACCAAAAATATAACTATTTTATAAAAATTCATATAAAAATCCTTTTTATTTGTTTTAGTAATGCTAAAGGGCGAAAGAAAAGCTCCCCTGGCTATGGCCACAAAATTCAGTTGGACCGCTCCATTTGTTGTTCATAGACAGCCAAGCGCATGAGGTGTTCGGGCAAGTCCGGGGTCGTTATGATTTTTCTGAACCCGGGCAGAACACGCTCTGCGGTTGGCTTTGATTCGATCTCATTTTTGAGGTTTGCCGGCTCCATAGAGGCAAAGAGTTCCTCGATGTTCGCCTTACCGCCCAGAATGAGAGTCATATAATCGGGATTATCCAGATTCTTGACCAGGGGGGTATCAGCCAGCATGGTCTTGAGTAAACGCTGCATGGAGTTGTTTCCGGTTTTCCGGCGGTTTCTACGATTCAGGTCCCGGAAC
>DSCZ01000191.1 GCA_011048855.1 Desulfobacteraceae bacterium
ATCGAAGAAGCATACGGTCCTGAGGCCCTCGGCCCCGCGGCGAGCGGGGTGCTGGCACTTTCACTGGAAGCCGAAGGCAGACCGGAAGAAGCCCTGCAAACGGCACTCCAGGCAGCTGAAGGGCTCGAAGACCTCCCGGATCGTTTGCTGCTGAATGCTGCCCTTGCCCGGCTGCATGCCGAAGGTGGTAAAATGCGCGAAGCCGGAAAATGGCATCGAGAACTTAAACAAGAACTGAGCGAACTTTCGCTGTTGCTGACAGCCCTGGAAAAGCAACTGGAATCGGCGGCCGCTCCAGGAGACGAGGATTTTAAAACGTGGGCCCAAAATTTAGCCGTCGGCCGGCCGGAAACCAATGAAACAATTGATTCCATCAGGCTGGCGGCGGACAGGGTCGATGAAGAGAAGTTTTCCGAAGCAAGGGAGATACTAAGCCGTACGCGCCAGTGGATTGGACCCGCAGGCGGTGATACGGAACTTATCGACGAGGCGATGCGCAGGCTGGAGGCGGCCGAAGAGGTTTACCTGGAAAAACGTATCGGGATACTTTCCAGGAAAGATATCGACCTGTCTCCAATAGGTGATCTTCTCGCGAGGGAGCGCTACAAAGAGGCACTTTCAAGGCTTGAAGCAGTCGAGCGGATCACCGGTTCTTCCGCCGAAGTGGATGAAATTCGCGAAACCGCGATTGAGCGGCTGATCACTCGCGAAACCACCAGGGCCGCAGAAACCTTTCTTGCAGCCGGGAGGGAGCAAGGCCCGAAACGCAAAAAAGCTTTGCTCGAAGAAACGCGGAGCTTGTTAAGAGGCCTGCTTTCGGCTTATCCCGAAGCCTCCTCTGCCGACAGAATCAAATCCTATCTCGACAGAGTCGACAATGAAATCAGGAAACTGAATACCGGAGGGAGCTGAAAGGAAATCTGTTGGCGCAAAGGCTGAAAAATATAAAGGTTGTTGGCCTCGGGCAGGCAAGTTTTGATTTTCTGGGTCGTCTACCGGCTTATCCGCATGAAGATCATAAAGCGGAACTCGCCGAACTCACAACCGGATGCGGTGGACCCGCGGCAACTGCCATCGTGACCCTTTCGCGGTTGGGAGTCGGAACATCTTTTATCGGGGCCGTGGGGGACGACCGATTCGGTGCCGAAATCGTAGGCTTTCTGGAAACCGAGAAAGTCGACATTTCTTTTTTGAGGAGCATTCCCGGGTGTATGTCGCAGGTGGCCTTCATAGCCGTCGCCTCCAGCGGCTCGCGCACGATCTTCTGGCACCCGGGAACGGCACCTTCCCCGGAACCCTTTGAGATCGACTTGTCGCCGTTTACCGGTGCACGCGTTCTGCATCTGGATGGACTTAAGATAGAAGCTTCGATTGCTGCCGCCCTCCAGGCGAAATCGATGGGGATGACCGTGGTGCTGGATGCAGGAACATTCCGTGAGGGAACCAACCGACTTTTGCCCCTTGTTGACATCCTGATAGCTTCCGAAAGCTTCGCAGTGCCACTGGTGGGAAATACATCTGATGCTGAAGCAATAAAGGCGTTGGCGGCTTTCGGGGCGGCCCGTGTGGTCATCACACAGGGAGCAGCGGGCAGTATCGGCTTCGACGGCGGCGAAATAATCCGCCAGCCTGCCTTTCATGTAAAAACCGTGGATACCACAGGAGCCGGAGATGTTTATCACGGCGCCTATATATACCGGTTTCTCACGGGAGCCGGCATGTCGGAGTGCATGAAATTTGCTTCAGCAGCGGCGGCATTTAAATGCACGATTTCCGGCAATCTGAAAGGGGTCCCGAATCTGGAGCAGGTGCTCGAAATCATGAACCACGCGAAATAAAAACCGCCGGTGCGGCCGGAAACGGCGATATCCGCATGTTTCGGGCCAAGCGCGGTAATGAAACCGTGCCTACAGGTGTGGTATTCGATGACGCCCGCAACCCGTAGGTCGGATTTCCATACCGACCTACGGGCTCGCGCGGAGACGGTGGAAGCGCAAAGAAAAAGCCGGTAATTCCTTACCGGCCTTGCCTTTTCAAGTGGTAGGCACGAAGGGATTTGAACCCTTGACCCCTACCGTGTCAGGGTAGTGCTCTCCCCCTGAGCTACGTGCCTGAAAGAATTTGTTTACTACCAGCGTCGATCGCAATTGTCAAGGACCTATTCATTCAGGATCTTCACCCGGTCGACAGCCCGTATTGCCTGAAGGGCGGTAGCCATTTGACCGCTTGAGCTTTATGGTGTTTTCTCCTTCCAATGTGGATTCAACCTGGAAAGGCGCCCATCCGGAAGCAAGTCTGCCGGCAAGTACCCCCGGATTCCCACGAAACGCGAGTTCGAAAACAACTCGAGATTTAGAAAGCCGCGCGGTTCTCACAGACTCGATGCCGGATACTTTCTCCGAGATGTACCGCTCGAGGAAGGTAGAATCAAAAAGAGCTTCATCACTTTCAAATACAATCGAAATCACTCGAACTCCGCCGGGTTCAATAGCTTGCGAAGGATATAC
>DSCZ01000199.1 GCA_011048855.1 Desulfobacteraceae bacterium
GTAAATGGCTCGGAATCCGAGAAAAGACCTTCCAAGAGGCTTTCCAGGCTGCACGCCCATTGATCCGGATTCCTGGAAGTGCGGAAAGACCTTGTGTATTCGAACAGTCGCTGCAGAAACGTACACAGTCTGCCAAGCACCTCGGCGTCCTGTCCTTCAAGATCATCGTAGGGGACAATCCCGGTGAAAGTCTTTGCTCCCCACCCGGGGACGGCATAACCCAGAAGCAGCCGCGAAACACCGGACATCCAGGTGTTTTCTTCAAAAGCCGGAAGCCCTGACCGTGCTTTTTCTTTTCCGTCAATCCCCCAGCAGATGCGGACATCCCTGATCCACCGCTTGACTATGCTTAACCTCTCGCCCTGTATTTCGAACCGGGCACCGACCGGGTCCGCCTCCAGAATGCCGGCGACCTCGGAGGAGGTGTAGCGACCGCCGCATAAATCGAGTATCTTGAGAAAAGTGCCGGCGACCGGGCTTTCACTGCCCAGGCTCCGGTCCGCGATTGAAAAAGGAATGGCCGCCGTCCCCCCTGAACCCTTTCCGAACACCGAACGGATAAATGGTGCATATATCTCGATATCGGGGGTCATAACCACGATGTCTTCGCAGGCCAGGTCCTTATGCCTGTCCAGGAGGTCGAGCAACACATCGTGGAGTACCTCCACCTCCCGCATCGGGCTGTGACACGCGTGTATTTGAACCGAACGGTCGGGGACGGGAACGAATTTCCGATCTTCACGCGCCTTTCGGTTGAACATATGCAGGATATCGGCCTGTATGCAGTGAAGGAGCGAGTCCATTCCGAGCTCTTCAAAAGATTCCCACACGTTGTGAGGAAACTCACCGGTCAGGTCGAAAAAATCCCTGCCCAGGGTTCCAAGCGACGATAAAAGCGGGTTCCCGGTCTCCACGTAAAGATCCGCTCCAGCCTCACCCGCCTCGGCGACCCTTCTCGCACCGGCAAGCTTCGCCTTTTCAGTCACGATATCCCCCCAGTACTCCTTACAAGGGTTCATCAGGAAGAGGTTGACCTCAGTCACCTTCCCCATGCCCGCGAGCAGCTCCATGTGAAACCTTGGAAGGGCGGATATCCCGAAAACCGACAGCCGCCGGGGAAAAACACCCGGGGGCACCTCGTCCCTTTCGATCATCGAAAGAAGATCTCGGGCCAGGGCCGCCCGGTGCTCCGCTTCATGCCCGGAGGAAAGCATACGCCAGAGACGGGCCTGCCAGTGGTTTTCCTCTCCCCTTTCCCAGCGGAAGACCATTTCGGGCCTGAAAATAAGATACTGATCAAACGTGTCGGCGATCAATGCGCTCAGTTGAAAACGTTTAAGATCTCCATCGACGGTATTCAAATAATCGCGCAGGCTTTCAAATTCCCGATCCGCGGTGCATGCCGGTAAAATTTCCATGATGCGCCAGGCGGCCACATCCGGAGAAAAGAGTTCCGTTTGATAACGGTCCTGAAAGATTTCTGAAAAAATTTTCTGAAGGAAGCGGTTTGGGAAAGGAAACCATAGGTTCGCGGAGACGCCATGTGACGCCGCGAGCTGCATGCGCAGCCATCTTTCCATACCCCGGCTCTGTACCATCACAACTTCCTGGGCCAGAGGAGAATCCAGGGGACGGCGTAGAAGATCGCTCAATGCCGCAGACAGCACTTCGATTCCGCTGCTGGTATATATCGTAATGCCCGGCAAGAAAAACTCCGATTGAACGCGACCGGCCGTAAGAGAACCGTCGTCTTGCGGTGTCAATCGCCTATCTTAGCCATATGATCGTCCAGAATCGTCTCCAGGGCGAGTTTGTGTTTGGCTTCCTCCCGGGCTAGAAATTCAAAGATCTTCCTTTGCTCCTCCATTTCAGCCTTTTCGGCCAAGGCCGAATACAGGGCCAGGGCTTTTTCCTCCCGTTTGGCGGCAAGGATCAAAACGTCTGAATAAGGAAGCCCCGGCGAATAATTAAAATCCACGGCATAATCGCTGCGCTTGAGGTCAGGGACGGGTGCAGACTCAAAGTTTTCCAAATTTTCCTTTGTGAAATTACGGAGCATCTCTTCGTGTTTCCGCTCCTCAGCTGCGAACTCCAGAAATCTTTCCTTGCCGGCCGCATAGGCTTCCTGAGAACTCAGTTCTTCGTAAAAGCGCACGGCCTCCTGTTCTTTTTCTATTGCAAATTCAAGGATCTTTTCAAAATTTTCGAAATCCATGGCTCCCTCCAACCGGGTTTGTCATGTTACAGCCGTATCTCACGCCGCCCGGTCACGCTCCGGCTTTCCGGTCAGCCAGGCAGATAGAGGGTAGTCTACGGAAAAAACCTGAAAGTGTCAAAAAAAAGCGATCGGCCTTGAACACACGGTTCCCGGTCATTGGGCGTCGGGGTTCCGCTCGCTGCTGGATGAATTGTCACTCCGCGGTTTCCTTCGCCCGCGCCGCCGCAACGGTTTTGAATCTGCATCCGGTTTCTTTTTGGTA
>DSCZ01000288.1 GCA_011048855.1 Desulfobacteraceae bacterium
CGTAGTTCCGCTGGAACGTCTGATCAGCGCCTGAACCCTTGCCAGTAGTTCTGAAAAGGCAAAGGGCTTTGTCAGGTAGTCGTCACTTCCCGTTTCCAGTCCCCTGATCCTGTCATCGACGGAATCCTTTGCGCTCAGGATGATTACCGGAGTGTCGACCTTTTCGACCCTCAATTTTTTAATCAGAGAAAGTCCTCCCAGTCTGGGGAGCATGATGTCTATAATCGCCGCATCGTAGGGTTCCGTGAGGGCAAGATCAAGCCCCCTTTCACCGTCGGCTGCGTGATCCACCGCATAGCCAGCCGCCTTGAGGCCTTTCTGTATGAAGGCTGCTATTTTTATGTCGTCTTCGACGAGGAGGAGACGCATAGACAAATTCTCCGGTAAGCTCTACCTTTACAAGATCATCGAAATTTACCGGTCATCCGCGGCTTTGTATCCGGTTCTGGCTGTCATTTAAGGAGTATTCCCCAGGCATCGAAAAGACTGTTGTAACGCAGAATGAATTCATCTCCATCCCCGGTGTGAATCTTGAAATAATTGAGAGCAGGCTGGTCCGCCTTAAGCCCCCCTCCATACCAGCGGTCAACTATTTTCGATACCTCCAGGGTGCGACCCTGAAAGGTAAATGAATGAGGACGTTCATTAAATTTGTAGCCGCTGTAACACTTGACATCTATCGCTTCGTACTTCACCGTCATCCCTCAGATCCTTTGAAAATACATTGCATTCCCCAATATTCTGAATGTCCTTTAAAGTCAATAATTTTATTTGCCGCAACCCTGCCCAGTGCGACACGAATCGGTTAAGAGATATCTTCGGGCAGGCCCGAATATATCTCTTTTCATCAAAATCCACTTGACACACAACTTATATCTTCATATATTCCACAAAAAAGAAAGAATAATACTCCATGCATGGACTTCTCCCTGAAATAGGTGTATCCATTATCGCAGCCACGGCCCTGGGTTTCGTCTTCCAGCTTTTTCGCCAGCCCATCATCCTCGGTTATCTCGTGGCGGGCGCCCTCGTCGGGCCGGAAATTGGATTGAAGTTAGTCGTAGAACCGGCCAGCATAGAAGTAATTTCCGAAATAGGGTTAATCCTTCTTCTGTTTATCATCGGCCTTGAGCTTGATCCCAGAAAGATGCTTTCTTCGGGAAAACAAATGATTTTCACGGGAATTGGGCAATTCGCCTTGTGTGTTATCATCGGCCTGGGGTTCTATCTCCTTTTGGGTGATTACATGGGTACACGTCCTATAGACGCTCTGTATCTGTCTATTTTTTGCGCTTTGAGCAGCACGGCAATTGTCGTTAAGCTCCTTTACGACAAGTTTGAGCTGGATACCATTCCCGGAAGGATCACTTTGGGCATTTTGATCTTTCAGGATGTCTGGGCGATCCTTGTCCTCGCCCTGCAACCCCATTTCATGAACCCCAAACTGAGCCTCGTAGCCCTGGCCCTGGGTAAAAGCTTCGTCCTTTTGAGTCTCGGCTATCTGCTGAGCCGATATGTGTTGAAATGGATCTTTGATCAGATCGCCAAGACGCCGGAAATGGTCGTCGCCATGTCCATTGCCTGGTGCGTCATTATGGCAGGCATCGCGTCGTGGATGGGCTTGTCCATGGAGATGGGCGCCCTCATTGCTGGAGTGTCCATCTCATCCTTCCCTTACGGCGTCCACATCATCGCCAAGGTTTTACCACTGCGCGACTTTTTCCTGACCCTCTTTTTCCTGTCCATCGGCATGAAAATACCGGCGCCTGATACGACCATTTTATTGGGTGCCCTTATCATGGTTGCTTTCGTTATTGCCTCCCGGTTTTTGACTATCTATCCAATCCTTTCTCTGGCAGGAAGCGGGCGGCGCACCAGTTTCATCGCCAGCCTTAACCTGTCGCAGATAAGCGAATTTTCCCTGGTTATCGCCATGCTCGGTATCACCTACGGCCATATCGAAGACGATATCGTGAGCCTCGTCATTTACGCCATGGCCATCACATCGGTTCTGGCGTCTTACATGATCAAAGGCAATCACGCCAGCTACCTTGTTTTCAACCGGCTCATGGAGCGCCTTGGCTTCGGACCAGGCCCGCAGCAGGAGCAAGAGAGCGGAGCTCATGACCATTATCCCGTCGTCCTGCTCGGTTATCACCGCGGAGCCAGAGCTTTTGTCGAAAAACTGGCAGAAACTGCGCCGGAGCTTATCAAAAAAATTCTCGTCATCGACTTTAATCTGGAAGTTTTGAAGGAATTGAATGTCCGGGGTGTCAAAGGGATGTTTGGAGACATCGGCAGCATGGATACCTTGGATCATGCCCATATCCAGAATGCCGATCTCATTATCTCGACCATTCCCGATATGCTCCTGAAGGGAACCTCGAATGAGACTATTGTGCGAACCTGCCGCCCACTTGCTCCGCAAGCGGTAATCATGGCTACGGCCGATTCGACGGATCAGATCGCGAGATTAAAA
>DSCZ01000232.1 GCA_011048855.1 Desulfobacteraceae bacterium
GAATCAGGAAGGTGAAGCCGAAAATTTCCAGGAAAAACTGGCCCCCACTCGGAAGTCCGTACCGCATGAGCCGAAAAAACAGGTCTCGTTCAAATAGCCTTGGTGGCCAGGTGCCGAAATCCCTGCGATTGGCTTTCGAAAACATGAGCATAAAAAACAGCCCCGTCGTAACTCCGGTTGCAGCTACGGTGGCTATTCCGGCACCGGCGATTCCCAGCTCCGGGAACCCGGCCGCGCCATTTATCAGGCAGTAGTCGAGAGGGATATTCACGGCGGCACCCAGGATATTGACCGACATAACCGTCCGGGTCTTCCCTCGGCCGGTGTAAAAACATGAAACGGCTGCATTCAACACCGGAAGCCCGGCCCCAAGAATCAAAATCCTGAAATACACGACCTCGAGCTCCCGGACTTCCTGGGAATGACCAACAAAAGAAAAAATCGACGGGGCCGCAAAATACAAAAGCGCAAGCAATAGGCTGGAACCGACTGAGAAATATATCCCCTGCCACAAAGACTCTCCCACCCGAAGGCGATTCCCGGCACCGCTGTACTGGGCGACGAAGGTGTTTACATAACCCGCCGTTCCCAGGAAAAGCGAAAGGAATGTGAACGATGCAATCCCGGCCGGAAGCGCCGCGCTGATTGCTTCCACGGAATAATGAGAGAGAAAAAGCCTGTCCGTGAACTGCATGACCGTCACCGAGGCCATCGATGCCACCAACGGCAGGCTGATCCTCAGCACATCCCGGTATCCGTTCGCCACCCCCCAGCGACTCGTCATCGCAGACCCTCCGAATCCCATCCGATTCAAATAATGAAGACGGTGCCCCCGGTTCAGAGAGCACCGTCCATAAAAGGTTTGTATTATAGCCCCGGGGGTTCCAGGGTTCAAGCCTGCATTCGTGTTGACATAACAGTCACGGGTGGTCTATTTTTTATTCATTTAGTTGAACGCCAACCGATTCCGGTCGCTCGGCGCCGGTTCCGAATGGGAGGAGGAAATGCGGATAGATTTAAATTGCGACATGGGGGAAAGTTTTTCCAACTATAAACTGGGGCTCGATGAAGAGGTGATCAAGTTCATAACTTCCGCCAACATCGCCTGCGGATGGCATGCAGGGGACCCAATGGTGATGGAGCGAACTGTTCGTATCGCGGTGGAAAACGGTGTAGGAATAGGTGCTCATCCCAGCTATCCGGATATGCTCGGGTTCGGCCGGAGATTCATGGATTGCACCTCGGCCGAGATACGTAATTATCTGATCTATCAAATCGGTGCACTAAAAGCGTTCTGTGATGCCAATGACGCCAGGCTGTACCATGTAAAACCTCATGGAGCCCTCTACAATACGGCGGTCCAGGATCGTAAAACCGCGACAGCGATAGCCGAGGCCGTAGTGACCGTCGATCCGGAACTTCTCTACGTTGCCCTCGCCGGCGCGAAGGGTGAAATGGTGCGCAGCATCGGCCAGGAGGTTGGGTTGAAGGTGGTTTACGAAGCCTTCCCTGACAGAGCCTACACGCCCGAGGGTACCCTGGTATCCCGCCGCGAACCTGGAGCCGTGATAAAAGATCCGGAAATCGTGGCCGAAAGAGCCATCGCAATGGCGGAAGGCAGGGTCACGGCGATAGATGGTACGGAACTCGAACTTGAAGCGCAGACCCTTTGCGTACACGGCGACACACCCGGGGCGGTGGATCTGGTCCGTTCGATACGGCAGAGGCTGGAGGACTCGGGAATAAAAGTTATGCCTATGGGTGCAGATTAGTGAATGGAGAGGCAATGGGACTTTTTGTTGAACCGCTCTACCGCCTTGTGGGGGACAGCGGCCTCCTGGTTGAATACGGAGACACGATAGCCGAGGAAATCAATCTCAAAGTCAGAGCCATGGCCATGTCTCTGACCCGGCATCCGCCTGAAGGCGTCGTCGAAGTAATCCCAACCTACCGATCTATTTTAATCCCTTACGATTCCGCCGTAACGGGACCGGAAAAGCTCCGCTCAGCGCTGGAAAAACTTGAAAATCGACTCGAACAAATCGAACTGCCTCCAGCGGAAACCGTCAGAATCCCTGTCTGTTACGGCGGCGCGCTTGGGCCGGACATCGGTTTTGTAGCAGAGCACAACAACTTGAGCGTCGATGAGGTAATAGATATCCACAGCCAGCCGGAATACCTTATCTATATGATCGGTTTCACTCCCGGATTCCCGTATCTCGGGGGGCTGGATGACAGGCTGGTTACACCCCGCCTGGAAACACCGCGGATCAAGGTTCCGGCCGGTTCAGTGGGAATTGCGAACAACCAGACAGGTATGTATTCGGTCGAAAGCCCCGGCGGCTGGCGCCTCATAGGTCGTACACCACTCATGCTTTTCGCCCCGGCACGCAAACACCCTTTCCTTTACCGGGCCGGAGACAGGTTGAAATTCGTTCCGGTTTCCCGTGAGGAATTCGACCGAA
>DSCZ01000521.1 GCA_011048855.1 Desulfobacteraceae bacterium
GCACAGGCCTGATCCCACTGGCCGGTATTGCTGTCAAAGGGAGAACCCTTGCCTGACGGAGCGGCCGAAACGGAAACGACGCGAATTTTCTCATGAGCCGGCAACTGCTCATTCTGTTCAATAATCCAGTCGATGGCCTTTGCATAAAAAGCGGCATCTTTTTTCCATGAAGGCGCTGCGGCATAATAGACTTTGGCGTCCGGTGCGGCGCCGCATTGGGCGCCGACCAGCAGGCTGGTGACGCCGGGGCCGTGCATGCTGGAATCGCTTTGGCAGCCGGTGTCGAAATAGCTGACAATCTTTCCCGCATATTCCGGATGGTTGAGATACAAGGGCTGATCGATGATGGCGACATTGACACCTTTGCCGGTGACGCCCCGGGCATGAAGATCGCGGATGCGGAGGCCGGGATTCATGGCGTCTTTGAGAATTTTGTCCGGTTGTTTCAAGGACGGAAACTCATTCGGATCGGGCCAGACGGTATCGCTGTTGAAATTGAGAGTCCACAGTACTTTTGCAATTCGGGTACTGTTACATCGGGACAGATTTTTCCAGCGGACATCGTCGTATTCGGCGACCGAATCGATCGAGACGATTTCTTTAAAAGCAGTGCGGGTTTTCGGTTGTTCGGGCACTATGGTTTCCAGGGGGGCTCTTGTCAGTACATAAAAGCGGGGCTTCTGGCCTCGGGCCGTATCGCCGCTGAGCCACGGCAGAAACAGATAGTCGATTCCATCGATTGTTTTGATATAAAACCGGGCTTTTGCTTTCCGGTCCATAATCCAGTTGTCACGCCAGGTAAACAGGAGGGATGTTTTGCCGCCGGGCATGAACTCGAAATTCTGAAGATGCAGTTTTCTCCCGGTTCGTTGCTTGCCGGGCTGAAAATCTTCCATGCGCTCAACAAAATCCACGGAGATCCATTGTCCGACCGGAGAAATGTTTCGAAACTCTTCCCGGATTCTCGATGCTGTTTCTTCGGGCAACAGGTTTCCTGCAGGATTTCTCTGGAGAACATAGTACCAAGGTTCCTGACCGCGCAGGGTGACATCACCGCTCAGCCACGGCAGAAACAGATAGTCCACCCCATCGATGGTGTGGATATAGAAACGGGCATAAAACTGTCCGCTTTGATCAAAGACCGATTGATCTTTCCATGTATTTGAAATCGATGTTTTTCCGCCGGGACTAAATTCGACGTCTTTCAGATACAGGTCACCCTGGTATGTTTTTTTTCCGGGCTGGAAATCTTCAACGTACTGTACGAAATCGACGGAAATCCAATGCCCGACCGGATTGCCGGAATTTTCGGCGGCAGACGAGGCAGGACAGATTGCAGCAAAAAGGTACAATCCCGCCGTCAGACATGAGTATGGGATCCCTGCTTTCATATTTTGCCTCCTTTCAGACAAAATCCTGCTCCTGTTTTCTCAGGTATGAAAATAGTAACCCAGTCTTGCGAAAAAAGGAAATAAAAAAGCGTACCTCTTGGGTACGCTTCGGGTTTTATGAGTCAATAAGAGCGTGTCAGGTGGCGACAGCAAATTCTTTTTTTCGGCTGTTCATCTGGGCCTTGAGGCGGGCGATGATGGAGGAATGCATCTGGGAGACGCGGGACTCGGACAGGTCGAGGGTAGCGCCGATTTCCTTCATGGTCATTTCTTCGTAATAGTACAGGATGATAATGAGTTTTTCAGCTCGCGAGAGGCCTTTGGTCAGGAGGTTTTTAAGATCCCGCTTCTGGGCCTCGATGACGGGGTTTTTGCTGCGCTGATCCTCGATGATGTCGATTTCGCGGACATCCTTGTCGCCGTCGGACTCGGAGAATTTGCTGTTAAGCGAGACCAGGCCGATGGCGGTGGCATCTCGCTGGAGACGGTAAAATTCGTGCTTTTCGAGGGCCATTTCGCCGGCCAGCTCCTCTTCGGTGGGCAGTCGGCCGAGATGGGCCTCGAGTGTCTGCATGGCCCGGTCAAGCTGGTGGGCGCGTGCCCGGACCAGGCGGGGCACCCAGTCCATGCTTCGCAGTTCGTCAAGGATGCTGCCGCGGATGCGCGGGGTGCAGTAGGTCTCGAATTTGACGCCTCGCTCGGGGTCAAAGGCGTCAATGGCGTCTTTGAGGCCGAATATTCCGGCACTGATCAGATCGTCTACCTCAACTTTGTCGGGAAGTTTGGCCCAGATCCGGTCAGCGGTATATTTGACGAGATACAGGTAATTTTCCATGAGCTGATTACGGCTGGCTTCGGAACGGGTTTGAAAAAATTCCTCCCATACCTGCTCAACGTTTTCAATACGGGCGGTTTTCATACGTCAACCTCCATGTTTTTAATCCTTTTTTCCGCATTGGACACGGCCGGGTCCGATAACGTTGGCATTGCCTGCGTATTTATGATTTCGAAGACGCTTTGTTCAGCGTTTAGAAAGCTTTCTGTTATCGACCAGAACCTAGGCGGCCTTTAGA
>DSCZ01000628.1 GCA_011048855.1 Desulfobacteraceae bacterium
ATTTATGTCTGTACGTTTGGGCATAACTATAAGGTCCTTCCTGGCAAAATTGACGGCGTCGTAAAAGTCTGAAAACCGCGTATATCATAACCTCCCGACACTATTTTGTGTCGGGGGATCCCGTAAAATCAAAATCCAGATCAGATCGGCAGTGTGGGGGCACTTTGTTAGTGCGATTATGGCCTGCAACTACCGACAAAACCAGTTAAATTCGCTGCGCTGACCCCTGCGGGGTGTTTAACCGGGCAAGAGGATTTCGCGGATACAATCCGCTCCCACACAACATTAAAATTTATCGCGACGGGGACGTCGCTCCTGCAGATTCTTCCAACAAACCACGACGGCATTCACCAATTTCGTTGCTGGTAGATGGCCGCGAAGCGGCATAAACCGGCTTTTTACGATGCCGGCAAAAATGGAAAACGACGATGCAACCAAGCTTCGACCGGGGCGACTATAAAAAACGGCCTCGAGGGTGTCAAGCGGAAAGTTGGCCTTCTAAAGAGCGATTGTTCAAAGATAACAAATTGAAATATATGCCAATATTTGGCCTGATCCGCGTTTTGAGAGACGGCTAGTCGAACCACATGATCCGACCTGAGCCTTCTGTGATTTTATCAACTTTCCCTTTCTCCGCCGAAATGTAGATCGCACCGTCGTAAACCTTAAGGTCGGTAAGACAGTATGGAATTTCTCTGGTGTTCCAGGAAGCTACCATCTTTCCGCCTTCCATGCGGTAGGCGGTGATTGTGGCTTTGAGGTAGAGTAGCAATTCAATGACGCGTTCGGAAACAGGAATGTTCCGAACGGCGAGCACTTCGTATGTTCCGTCTTCATCAATGTCGGCGACGACGAGCCTGGGGTCGAATTCGACGTCGGGAGGCATATCTCCAGGCCCGGTTGTTTCCCCGGCAAGGATGATATTGTTGGTGCCGGAGATACGGGTTGAGCCCCGCCAAAGCTCCGCCCCGTCGGCTCCCCAGAGCGTCAGTCGTTTGTTTCTGCCAACCCCGATCCATTCGGGCACTCCGTTGCCGCTCAAGTCCGCCTTGGCCAGGGAGTAAAGCCTGGCGTCAGCAAGACCGGGGATTTTTTGCCCGATCTCCAACTTCCCGTCGGGACGGTAAGTCACCTCATGAAGGGGGCCGGAGATGAATTCTGAAACCTTGGAGCTCTGATAAATCAGTTGCCGGGGCTTGTTCTGAGGCCCGCCGACCACGCATAGATGTCCTCTGATACTGTCAATTTGCTTGAAGGATCCACGTTGCCATTCATAGACCGTTGTTCGGGCGCGCATTCCGTAGGAGCCAACCAGATATATCTCGGGCCGGCCGCTTCCGTCGATGTCGCCGGTGCTTACTTTCAAAAACTCTTCACCAAACGGTGAATCCAGCTTGTCAATCGGTACATAACGGCCCTCCTTTTCTGCATAGATCAGCAGGCGTTTTCTGCCGACCACCAGAAGTTCGGGCGAACCGTCCCCATCAAGGTCTGCCATATCGAAACCCATCGGAGCCATATTGACAGGAAAGGACCCTGTCGGGGAAAAGGCGCCGGTGCGTTCTCTGGTGCGGTGGAAAAGTCCTTTTTCCGCTGGTCCTTCAAAAGCTGAACCGCCTTCGAATGATGAAAAAAGCCCTCCGTATGGTCCGCTGCTCGACTCGGAGGGCGTGGAGCCTGAAGCATATGTTTCCATCGGCCTGCCTTCAATGGTGCCCCTTACCTGATACGCAACCTTGGCCAGTCTGGGAATAAGCTGGTTTTCGGCACCGGCATCCGAGATCCTGGAGAATTTTGGAGGATCTACAGTCAGGTCGAGGAGGCTGAGATCAAGGCTGTAACCTCCTGCTGCAGCCGTTATGGTTCCAAAAAGGGCATAATCTGCGTTCAGCGATTCGGCTTTTTCCGCGGCGACGGCTTTGTCTGTAACCGCTTCAATGGACGCAGCGTTCAGGGCATCCGATACTTCGACTTCGTCGATTATTGTGATGTCGGCTCCGGAGAGCCTGGAAGAAAGCATCGTACGAACTCCTTTTTTCAAGAAGTCCATCGGTTTATCCGAAAGAATCTCCAGGGGAAAAACGACCAGCCGTTTGGGAGCCGCTTGAGTGGCAGCCGGCATGAAGAGCAGGAGCGCCGAAACGACCATAATTTGAAAAAAGGTCAGTATCCCGAAATATTTAGGAAAAGAGTGCATTTTCATTTGTCGATCCAGTCTCCCTGTCCCAAGAATATGAACTAGTTTCCATCCGGAAATGGTTCTTTTGCCCAATCTCTACGTCAAACTGCGGGCTTTCTTGTGCGACGTACTCCAGTACGTCTCCGCGCAACCCCTCGTTTTTCTGTGCACCGCTTCGGGTGCTCAGTCCCCAATCGCTTCGCTTTGGGTCCCCGGTTTCTTTGCACCGCTTCGGGTGCTCAGTCCCCAATCGCTTCGCTTTGGGTCCCCGGTTTCTTTGCACCG
>DSCZ01000633.1 GCA_011048855.1 Desulfobacteraceae bacterium
GGCGGAAGCCTTTTAAGCAGTCAAGTAGATATCCGGAGGAAAGTAAATGCGGAAACTGACCGTACAGGACCTTCAAGAAATAAAGGATCAACATAAAAGCCAGACGGCTGTGAGGATGGGGACCGCGGCGGAAACAGGAGATTCAGCGGTCAAACACCTGATGATATGTGGAGGGACCGGGTGCCATGCCACCGGCAGTATAGCGGTTATTGAAGCTTTCCGGAAAGAAATATCCTCGCACGGGCTGGAAGAACGATTCAAGGTTGTGGAAACGGGATGCAACGGGTTTTGTGCAAAAGGCCCGGTGATGGTCGTCCAGCCCGACGGGGTTTTTTATGTCCAGCTCAAAGCCGAAAACGCCGTGGAGATCATCGAAGAACACCTTTTGAACGGCCGGCCGGTCGAGAAGCTGCTTTTCAAGGACCCGGCGAGCAAAAAACCGGTTCCGCTTCTGAAGGACATCTCATTTTTCTCCGGGCAGCATCCATTGGCTCTCAGGAACAAAGGGATCGTCGATCCAGAGCTCGTTGACGACTATATCGCTTTGGACGGCTATTTCGGCGCTGCGAAGGCACTGCTTGAAATGACGCCCACGGAAATCGTAAATGAAGTCAAAACATCCGGACTGAGGGGCCGGGGTGGTGCAGGTTTCCCGACGGGATTTAAATGGGGTTTTGCTGCCAAATCATCGGGGGATGTTAAATACGTGCTTTGCAACGCCGACGAGGGTGACCCCGGGGCGTTCATGGACAGAAGCGTGCTCGAGGCCGACCCCCATGCGGTGCTTGAAGGGATGATCATCGCCGCCCGTGCCGTGGGAGCCCATTACGGCTATATTTATTGCCGAGCAGAATATCCTCTCGCGGTAAAAAGGCTTCATATCGCCATTTCTCAGGCCAGGGAGTACGGGTTGCTGGGTGAAGACATACTGGGAAGCGGGTTCGACTTCGATCTCGAAATTTACCAGGGGGCCGGTGCGTTCGTATGCGGCGAAGAAACCGCGTTGATGCTTTCGATAGAAGGAAAGCGGGGAATGCCTCGCCCGAGGCCGCCTTTTCCTGCACATCAGGGCCTTTTCAGAAAACCCACGGTGCTCAACAACGTGGAAACCTATGCAATATTGCACAGATCATCCGAAACGGCGGTGCCTGGTATGCGAGCCTGGGCACCGAAAACAGCAAGGGTACCAAGGTGTTCGCTCTTACAGGGTCCGTAAAGAATATCGGGCTCGTGGAAGTGCCGATGGGAACGCCGCTGAAAAAGATCATCTACGATATCGGCGGCGGGATGGTGGGAAAAAAACGCAAATTCAAGGCTGTTCAGCTCGGGGGGCCTTCCGGGGGCTGCGTGCCGGAACAGCATATCGACACGCCGGTCGATTTTGAATCCATCGCGGAGGTGGGCGCCATCATGGGATCGGGCGGTATGATCGTCATGGACGATCACACCTGCATGGTGGATATGGCACGGTTTTTCATGGATTTTATACAGGAAGAGTCATGCGGGAAGTGTACCCCCTGCAGGGAAGGAACGATGCGGATGCTCCAGATTCTGGAGCGTATCACTAGAGGTGAGGGGCAAGCCGGAGACATCGAACTGCTCGAGGAATTGAGCGCGGTTGTAAGGGACGGGGCGCTCTGCGGGCTGGGGCAGACAGGCCCGAATCCGGTGCTTTCCACCTTGAAATATTTCCGCGAGGAATATGAAGCGCACATCTATGAGAAGAAATGCCCGGCGAAGAGATGCGTCGCCCTTCTGAAATTCGAAGTGGATCCCGATATCTGTACCAAGTGCGGGCTGTGTTTCAAACATTGTCCGGCGGACGCCGTTGAATGGAAAAAGAAGGAAGTAGCGTGGATAGATAAAGACAAGTGCATAAAATGCATGACATGCATCAGCAGCTGTCCCGCAGACGCGATCTTTTAGTTGTGATCGCGGATTGATTGTGGTAAAAAAATTTTTTAATCGATGCGCCCGTGGCTCAGTTGGATAGAGTGACGGACTACGAATCCGTAGGTCGCAGGTTCGAATCCTGCCGGGCGCACCAGCAAAATCAAGCACTTAAGGCTCTTCTTCGGAAGGGCTTTTTTAGTTGATAGACGTTTTACCCATAAACTGCCCATAAAAAATCGGTGCAAGAGGGTTCTTGTTCGATAGAAAGACAAACCCTAAAATTGGGGGTACCCGCCTGTGGCTACCACCGTCTTCCGATAAATAATTCCCCAAAATTTGACTTTTAGCCCCTAAAAAAGTTTCATAAAATTAGATTTCGCCGACAATTTAGGCTATCTCGAAGATTCAAGTACTTTTGAGAGGACGCTGTAAATTTAATAACTCTGGAGATATTCCCAAATCTGGGGTATGCACTTTACCAAGGTTGCCCCTATATGTTGTGGTCTTTCGGTTTGCGACCTCTGACATGCTGAATGATCTGACCGTGCGTGATGGGGCCGATCTGCAC
>DSCZ01000145.1 GCA_011048855.1 Desulfobacteraceae bacterium
CAGTGAAGTTTCCAGATCGGAAATGAGGGATTTTGTCCAAGATCAAGGAAAACAAGGGCTTGCGCGGAGACGTACTGGAGTACGTCGCACAAGAAAGCCCGCAGTTTGACGCAGAGATTGGGCAAAAGCACCATTTCCGGATGGAAACTAAATAAGTTCTTCATAAACGGCATAAACCAATCTTTTAGACATCGGGCGAAGCCCGTGATAGGAGCGAGCTCCCGCTCGCGATTGCCGGAGAGGCAAGGATATCGCGACGAGGACGTCGCTCCTACAGATTTTTATAAGCATAGGGTGGACGGTGCCCACCCTGCATATCCATGCCATTCACCAAGTTCGTTGCTGGTAGATTGCCGCGAAGCGGCATGAACCAACTTCTTACGAGGCCATCAGAGTTGAAAAACCAGGAATAAAAAACCGGAGCCAGTTTCGTTGTAGAGAGATGGAACACAGTCTGGATGCAGCGTTCACGGAAATATCATATCAAGAGCAACCATGGCCAATCATCAACCAAACTCTTTATGTCGATTCTAGAGCATTGAACTATTCTGTCAAGGATTTTTCCGTATTTCAGATCTTACTGTTATTCTTCACCAGATGAACGACGTCTTTCAATCCGTTTACCAGCCAGTCCGGAGGGGGATCGTTTTTCCACGGGCATTCTCCACCATTGGTGACCAGGGCGGTCAGCGCACCGGCGGCCCTTCCAGCAAGCACATCGAAGCGGAAATCTCCTACGAGCAGCAGGTTCGAGGCATCGATGCCCATCAAACGAGCCGACAGCAGGACACCGGCCGGATCCGGTTTCGGCGGTGCATCTTCTCGACATACGATGACGGAAAAATCATCCTGTGAAATGTTCCCAAGGCGTGAAATCGTCACATCCACGGACCTGTGGCAATTCCGGGTGATGATCCCGAGCGGAACAGAGAGGCTCCGAAGCGCCCTCACGCATGCTTCAGCGCCTTCGTTGGGTTCGGCCAGTTCAGCGGCCTCCAGCTCTATCGACTCCAGAATCTTCTCGAGCCGGGATCTTTCCCGAGCTTCAACACCGGCTAAAAACTCAAGTATCGCCGAATCCTGCGGGCAGCCGAGCGTGCGTTTTATCGCCGGAAAATCCAGCGCCCCCGGCCGTGTCAAGGTTCCGTCCAGATCGAACAAGACGGCTCGTATACCCCCCATTAAAGCCTCCCTTCAAAAAAAACTTCCATACGATATCCTATCAACTTTTCCGTTGCAAGAATTACAAATATAAAAAAAATGTTGACAAAAGTTCGATTATCCGCGATATGGACTTCAACACATCCACCTTTACTGGTGAGGAAACAGAGAAAATGACAGCATACATCAACACATTGCAGGGCTATTATTACTCTTTTTATTGGAGGAATCCGCCAATGTGCTGAGGTTTGTTTCTAAAAAATCCAAAAGCCGCGGGCGGAAAATTTTCCCCCGCGGCTTTTTTTTGTATTTTTTTTAATGGGAGCAGCAATTGCATATGGCATTGATCGGATTTCGGTGCAGCGGCAAGACGACCGTCGGCCGTCTTCTCGCTGAGAGACTCGGTAAAAATTTTACCGACACCGACGAATTGATCGAAAGAATGTCCGGGATGGAAATCCACCGTTTCGTCGCACTCAAGGGCTGGGAATCATTCCGGAAGATCGAGACGCAGGCTCTGGAAACAGCACTTGCCCGGGAATTTCAGGTGATAGCCACCGGAGGAGGCCTTGTGCTGAACCCGGAAAACGTGTTCAGGCTGAAAAGAAAAGCTATCGTTTTCTGGCTTCGTGCATCGATCGAGGTCATCCAAAGAAGAATTTCCAGGGACAGCGAGCGTTTTCTCCGTCCCGGACTGACACAGAACGATCCGGTCGGCGAAGTTGACGCCCTGCTCCGACAACGAACACCGCTCTATCAAAACGCGGCGGACCATGTCGTTGATTCGGGCAATGACGATCCGCGCCGGGTAGTCGACACCGTATGCCGTTTGATAACAACGCAACTCAGTAATGAGAGGTGACAAGGTGGCGGGAAACACCTTCGGACAAATCTTCAGAATAACGACTTTCGGAGAGTCACACGGGCCTGCCCTGGGGGTGGTAATCGACGGATGCCCACCGGAAACGCCCCTTTGCGAGGAAGATTTCAAAGCCCCCATGGCCGCCCGCCGCCCGAACGCACACCCGTTGAGCACCCCGCGAAGGGAAACCGACCGGGTGCAAATCCTTTCCGGCGTGTTCGAAGGCCGCACCACGGGTACACCGATCATGCTCCTTATCGCCAACAGTGATGTGGACAGCGCACCCTACGAGGTGTTGAAGAAAGTGTTCAGGCCCGGGCATGCCGACTATACCTACCGATGTAAATACGGGCACTACGATTTCAGGGGAGGAGGCAGGGCCTCTGCAAGAGAAACCGCCGCGCGCGTAGCGGCCGCC
>DSCZ01000161.1 GCA_011048855.1 Desulfobacteraceae bacterium
AATCACGGGGTTTCGTTTGGGTTTGACGGGCTTTTGGATCAGTTTCATGCGGGCCTGCTGGGGGGTTCGTCCGCCCTTTTTGACATTGCACTGTGTGCAGGCGCAGACGATATTTTCCCAGGTGCTTTGGCCTCCGAGCCGCCGGGGAACGACGTGATCGAGAGACAATTCGGAGGTGGGGAATTTTTTGCCGCAGTATTGGCAGTGGTTGCCGTCCCGCGCGAAGAGATTGCGCCGATTGAATTTTACCGTTTGACGAGGCAGGCGGTCATAAAACAGCAGGCGGATAATCCGGGGGACGGCCAGGTCGAAATTGACGGTGGAAATCCAGTCCTGCTTGTGGGCCTTGAAGTGATGCTTCATCTGGCTGAGGTGCTGCCAGGTCTGGAAATCATAATTGGCATAGGATCCGTCATCGCAGAAAATGACCTCGGCCAGGTCCCGGCAAAGCAGAGAGAGCGCCCGCCTGGCACTGATGACCCGAAGAGCCATATAGTGCTTGTTGAGGACCAAAACTCGGCAATCCAGTGCCGGATATGACGCAGCCGAAATCATTGACTCCTCCAGGAGTTCTCCATTTCTTTATAAAAGATACCAAACAGACCCGCCTCCTACAAGCGAAAAAAGCGATGTGATTGGAATTTTATCAGACCTGAGCGGGATTTACGCAAGAGCAGGATGAGTTTTTAGTCTTTCTTTTGAAATCCCTTAGAAAGCAGTATCCGAAAGCGCCGATTTCAAGTCCTGTATCATCCAGAATATCTTCTGATTTTTTTCCTTCTTTGGCTTTCCGATTGCCTCTTCCATCCTCTTGCCGGTATTCTCAAAGAAGCTCATAAAAACTTGAGCTGCCTTTTACTCCATCCTTCTGAAGGATCGCAGATCAGGGGTTTGGCGCCGTTGGGGCCGGTGCGGCCAGCTTGTCGCGCATGAGGCGTCCCATTTTAAATTTTACGCTTCGTTTGGGGGGGACCTGAACCCGTTCGAGGGTTTTGGGGTTTTGCGCAATCCTTGAAGAACGAGTGCGGGTCTCAAAAACCCCAAAATCCCGAAATTCAAGCCGGTTATCCTGGGCCAGTTCCTGAATCACTTCATCGAGAAACGATTGAATAATTCGTTTTACGATGACGCGTTTGGCCTGGGTCGATTCCGCAATGCGATCAATCAGCTCTTTTTTTGTGACTGTTGACATCGGCAATCCTCTTGACAGTTTCTAAATGAACAAATCGATCCTTTCTACCGTTCCGGGGCCCCCGCCGGAACGCTCCTTTCCGACATTGACCGCAAATGACTATACAGAAACGACTTCGAATCAGCAAGTCTTTTTTATAAGAAATTTTTTATAGGGGGTATCTACTTGACTCCAGTGGATACAACCGGTAGTATTTGGGGTAATGGAAGATTACCCACGGACATTGATGGAGTTAGAACAGCGGTTTTCATCAGAAGAAGCGTGTCGGGAATATTTGGCGGCTCTTCGATGGCCGGAGGGTTTTATTTGCCCGCGATGCCAAGCTCGTGAATATTGGATGGGCAGCCGTAGCCGTACAATTTGTACGGGTTGTGGATATCAAGCTACCGTAACAGCAGGGACGATTTTTGAAAGGACACGAATGCCATTGACGTTGTGGTTCAGAGCGATATGGTGGGTTACGAGCCAGAAAAATGGCGTCAGCGCCTTGGGACTACAGAGGGTTTTAGGATTGGGTTGCTACGAGACCGCATGGACTTGTCTACACAAACTGCGGCATGCCATGGTTCGTCCAGACAGAGATAAGCTGTCTGGCCAGGTTGAGGTCGATGAGACATATTTGGGTGGGCTGGAGGAAGGCGTTATTGGCCGAAAAATCGAGAAAAAGGCGTTAATAGCGGTCGGTGCCGAAGAAAATGGCAAAGGTATTGGGCGAATACGAATGTGTCGGATCAAGGATGCTTCAGCGGCAAGCCTTCATCCATTTGTTGCCGACAATATTGAATCTGGCTGTGTTGTTCACACGGATGGATGGGAAGGCTATCGCGGCTTAGATAAGCAGGGCTACTCACATAAGGTAACGGTGCTACGAGGGAAGAAAGAGTCGGCATCAGAACTATTGCCTCGCGTTCATCGGGTGATCTCTTTGCTAAAAAGATGGCTGATGGGAACCCACCAAGGGGCCATCAGTCATGAGTATTTGGACTATTATCTGGACGAGTTTACATTTCGGTTTAACCGGCGTAACTCTCGGCATAGAGGTAAGCTTTTTTATCGACTACTACAGCAAGCAGTATCTGTGGAGCCGATGACTTATGGACAACTTGTCAAACATGATCGACAGCCAAAATCTGAAATGCACAATATATAGAGCTAACTGGAGTTAAGCAGATACCCCCTTCCTCCATTTCTATCATCTTGCCGCACTGGATTTCGTCGATATTACCGCCATCTTAAACTATCAAGG
>DSCZ01000295.1 GCA_011048855.1 Desulfobacteraceae bacterium
CCCGAAAACCGTATAAGAATGCAGCCTGCTCTCATCCATGCCCAGGGAACTCCCTGCCGCAATTCCCTGATCTACAGCGGCATAGCGAGTGTTGCCTTCCATCGAAGAACACGAAGAATTCGAACCGTTCCAAATGGATGATGCAACATCGATTGTCGTTCCTGACCGGGTGGAAATCCATGGAATGGAGCCTGAAGAAAGAACCTCACCCGACGTGTTTTCGATCCGTTGAACGGCCTCCATCGCTGCAGACTCCGCCAGGTAAAACCCCTCTTTAAAAATTTTATCATTCGCCGCGGTTTTGACTTCGATTATGGACACGGCGGAAGCTCCTATCCCGAGCATGGTGAATAAAGCCAGCATGAGCATCGTTATAACGATGGCCGCACCGCTCTCACCGGCTGCTGCATTCTCTAATCTGCGAAACCTGAAGTCAAAACCGCGTCTGCCGATTGATTTCAATTTCATTCCGACACCATCCATGCTGTTTTGTTTACAACCTGGGTTTCATACAGGCAATAGAAGTGCTCCTGGTCCTGTTCCTATCTTGCCGGCTCACAAAGACCGTCACTTTTTTCGAGTTGGTTACAGGGTCGTCCTCATCGACATTCCAGGTTATCGTGTAACCCGGCGGAGCCGACGCGTCTGAATGACTGCCGGCCAAAAGCATGGAATCCTTGTAAGGCAGTGAGAGAAGGAGTTCCATCCTGTCCTGGGCTCGTATTGTCCTCTCTGTCGTATTGTACGCCTCGACGGTTGCTTTCATCGCTGAATCCTGCATGGCGGCCACCGCCAGCAACCCGACCGCCAGGATGGAAATTGCGATTATGACTTCCAGCAGCGTGAATCCTTCCTGTGATTTCATCTTTCCTCTCCAACCAATCCCAGATTTCTGCAGAGAATCTCGGTCGCAAGCCTCCGACGCCTGAAACCGTCGTTCTGGGCCGGAAGGATTGCGTTTATCGAATCAATGAGATTGTAGTAAGATCTGGTGTCGCTGTATTCCGGATCCTCCCTGTCGGCCCTGGCTATAATTGTTATCTGAATGCTCCGGATGCTCTTCAGGCTGGTGGTGACATTACCGTTTCCGTCATCGTCGAGTAAAAAACCTTCTTTATCGATATACCGGAAATCCAGGGAATCTATATTAAGTGCAAGGGGCTGACGCCTTCCGCCGCCACTTGCCCTTCCGATATCCATATCCCCGTCGCCTCCGGAATCATAAAGGGAATAGGTGATGTCTTCGCTTGGCTTTATTGTTCCGTCTCCATCGAAGTCCGCCGTGAACCTCAGAAGAGAAGCCTGCGCCGTCACGATGCCCGCCCCGGCGCTTCCGGCGGGGTCACAGCCTGCCATTCGCACCTCCCGCTCGATAAAATACATCGCGGCCCTTAGATTCTGCTGAAGCCCCGCCATCTGTTGCTGGATGCGATAGGATTTCTGCTGAGCGAAGTATGTAGAAAAAACCCCGCTCATCACGACGGCGCCGATGGTCATGGCCGTCATCAATTCCAACAGCGTAAAACCGGCTTTATTCAGAAATACGGTTGAGTGAAGGTTTTTTCTTATCATTCGATTCGAATGCTCCCCGCTGCAGAAACTACCACACGGCATTCGTCCCCTTTTTGGTTCTTCAAAAAGGCGGAACCTGCACCGAACCCTCCTGTATTGTTTCGAGTAAAACCATTTCCTCTGAAACCGAGCACCGGAAGACCGTCGTCATTCGCTACGAAAGTCAGCCCCGCTCCTTTTTTTGATGAATCCCATGTGATACCGGGTGAATCGCATGAAAAAAGCACGATCGTCATTATTTCATCGCCTGAGGTGAATTCCAGGTTGTCGTCGTTGTCGATATAAACAACATAGTCGTATTTGATACCTTTTACGGGCTGCAGAAATCCCACGACACATGTGCGCCCTCGGCAAATGGCCGTGGATTTGGCCAGGTAAAGGTTTGCCGCCAGTTCACGACCCGCCTGTTTCAGCCGGTAACCCGGCAACCAGCCCTGCGCAGCCGGAATTGCTATTCCCGCCAGAATGCAGATTATGGAGAGGACTGTCACTAGTTCCACCATACTGAATCCCGCTTGCCCGCCGGATCCACGGCAGGCGAATATCGTCAAGTCTGTATGCATTTTATCTTCTGCTGTCATGCCGATAATAAGATCTTTTCGGTGAAGGCTACGCAAAAGAAATGCCAATCGAACCCACAGGGCCTTTTGATTCGAAAGTATATGACAAGCATCGAAGAATAATATAAACCATTGAAATCACAATGTTTGATCTGAAAAGTCTCCGAAGCTGCTCCTTCAGCCGGAAGTCGTACCCGTATAAAAAGTGACTCCTGCGCTCTTCCCAATGCACAAATTTCGTGACTTTCGGCATAGTAACCTGTACATCATCGACTGGCGGCGCCCATCTGGAA
>DSCZ01000032.1 GCA_011048855.1 Desulfobacteraceae bacterium
CCCGAGCTGAACCAGGTGTCCAGTACATCTTCTTCCTGCCTCAACCTGTCGCTGCCGCATTTCACGCATTTGGACGGAGCGCTCATCGCAACCATCACTTCGTTGCACTCCATGCAGTACCAGGCCGGGATACGGTGCCCCCACCAGATCTGGCGCGATACGCACCAGTCCCTTATATTGGACATCCAGTCGTAGTAAACCCCTTCCCAGGTGCCCGGGAAAATCCTCGTCCTGCCCTTCTTTACCGCCCGGATCGCCTTTTCGGCCAAGGGCTTGGTGCGGACAAACCATTGCTTGCTCAACAAAGGTTCAATCATCGTTTTACACCGATAGCAATGGCCGACCGCATTCTGGTACGGTTCGATTTTTTCAAGCAACCCGGCCTCTTCCAGATCCTGGACGATTTTATCCCTGCATGCAAAACGGTCCATGCCGGCATATGGGCCGGCGTGTTCGTTCATCAGGCCGTGCTCGTCTATAACGGTTATGCGTTCAAGCCCGTGCGTGTTTCCGATTTCAAAATCGTTCAGATCATGGGCCGGTGTAATCTTCAGAGCCCCGGTACCGAATCCGGTGTCCACATACTCATCGAAAATCACGGGAATCGGTTTGTTCAAAACCGGCAGCAGAACGGATCTTCCCGAAAGTCCGGCATACCGCTCATCGCTCGGGTTGACAGCCACGGCTGTATCGCCAAGCAGTGTCTCGGGCCTGGTTGTCGCAATCACCAGATGCCCTCCACCGTCTTCGAAAGGATACCTTATGTGATACAGGAAACTGTTCTGGTCTTCATGTTCCACTTCGATGTCCGCAAGCGCGGTAAGGCATCTGGGGCACCAGTTTATGATATAGTCGCCGCGGTAAATGAGCCCTTCTTCATAAAGCTTCACAAAAACCTGCCTGACCGCGCGGGAGAGGCCTTCGTCCATCGTGAAACGTTCCCTGCTCCAGTCGCAGCTGCAACCCAGGCGGCGAAGCTGGTTTAAAATCAGCCCCCCATATTTTTCCCTCCATTCCCACACCAGTTCGATGAATTTTTCCCGTCCTATTTGATGCCTGTCGGTCCCTCTGGCTGCAAGGTCTTTCTCAACAACGTTCTGTGTTGCAATTCCGGCGTGATCGGTTCCCGGCTGCCACAGAACATTGCAGCCCTTCATCCGCTTGTACCGGCACATGATGTCCTGCAGTGTGTTGTTGAGCGCATGGCCCATATGGAGGCTGCCTGTTACATTCGGTGGAGGAATTACGATACAATAAGGTTTTTTGTCTGATGGAACCTCAGGGGAAAACAGATTTCGCTCCTCCCAGTATGTGTACCACTTTCCTTCGGCTTCGGCATGACCGTAGCCCTTTGCCATAGGCTCGATTCCCATTCGTGCATTACTCCTTAGATTACTGAAATAATCTTGATGGCGTCGTAAAAAGTCCGACTGCTGTGTTACGCTTCACTCCTCAGGATTCGCAAGTTGTTGATTTTACTGGACCCCCATAATCAAAGGGGTTGGAGAATGTCCCAACCCCCTGCTTTCAACCCACCGCACCCGTTCATGATTCACTTTGAGGGATCTTCGAGATTTTCCTTTATGGATTCAATCGCGGCCGTCAAAACCTTCTCCGTAACCCGGGCCACGGTTTCTCTTGTCACCCGTTCGACCACATCTTCCACAACCCTGGCTACGATCGCCTCGAGGCGCCTCTCACTAACCGAAAAAGATTCTCCAGACCCCGCATGTCCTGCTTCTTCGAGCTCTTCGGTGAACTTGAACTCATCCTCGCTCTCATCGAGCAAACCGCTGAAATCCTCACGCGGCAGCGTGAACGAATCGGCTCGTGTCGATTCATCAGCGCTTTCACGGGAACCTGCTGTGAAGGGGGGCTCCCCAGGTAAATCACCAGGTTCCGGGTCGCCCTCAGGCACCGCCCTGTCGCCTGCTCCGGCCCCCGTAGCGCCGGACGGGGATTCTTTACCGGGCACCTTGCCCGTCTCTACGACATCCATCAGTTCGATGACCGAAGGCTCGATTTCTTCAAACGGCTCTTCCATCGATCTCCGCGAATTGCGTCCGTCATTGCCGTCGGATTTTTGTTCCATTGCTCTCGTCCTCCATGCCGCCTGCCCCGGCCGACGTTTTCTGCACGCAACAGATATCACGGTCCTCCATGCTTGTCAACATTTTGAAACTTTACAATAAGATACAGGCTAAAGAACATTACCATGTATTCTCGCAAGGTTAAGGATGCAAAAGCTCTTCGACCCCTGTGGCCGCAGATTCCAGGCTCAACTGATTGAACCATTTTCCCGACACAACGAACTGTAAGCATTAAAGATCAGCACCAATGCCTCCCTGAGGAGAAGACATTTAGATGGTTTCCATCCGGAAATGGTCCTTTTGCCCAATCTCTTCGTCAATCTGCGGG
>DSCZ01000095.1 GCA_011048855.1 Desulfobacteraceae bacterium
CAGGGAGGGTGTAGGGTAATTTCCACTCTTTTTTGTCCGATTTTTCTTGAGCCAGAGCACCTAATGGCTGATATGGGACGCGGCCGGTATATCAATATGAACGGAGGATTTGGGGATATGAAAGACATGGATTATACAACGGTTGCCGAGCGTGTGATAACAGGAATCAAAAAAGGGGCGTTTTTAACAGTCAGGGCCGGGGGCGATCTCAACACGATGACGATCGGTTGGGCCACCATTGGGTATATATGGCGCAAGCCGGTGATGATGGTGGCTGTCCGGGCAAGCCGCCATACTTTCGGGATTATCGAACGCGCGGATGATTTTACGGTGTCGGTTCCTTCCACCGACATGAGTGACGCAATTTCCTTTTGTGGAACCAGGAGCGGACGGGATTGCGACAAATTCAAGGAATGCAGCCTGACAGCGGCACCCGCCAGGCACGTCGATTCCCCCGTGGTAGAGACCCCGGGAATCCATCTTGAATGCCGCATTTTTTATAAAACCCCTATGTCTGCTGCCTTTTTGAACGAAGAGTGCCGCAGTTCCATTTATTCCGACAATGACTTTCACACGCTGTATTTCGGGGAAATCAAGGCCTGCTATGAGACATAGCCGCCTTGTACACTTGTTCCCCCGATTTGAAGTGGGAGGCGCAGAGGTGAACGAACTTGAGGGCAGGCATGGCTACGCACCGATCGCATAAGCCTGCCTGCGGGGGTCCGCCCCGGCTTGGAGCACGCTGTTGCTCCGATCGATCAGGATTGCCTGGGACGAGCCCATGATTTCCGCGTAGGGTTCGAGTACCTGCAGACGGTGTCCCATGTTTTCAAGGAACCTGAGGGTTCTATCCGGGAAGCGGTTTTCAATCATCAAGGTTCCATCCGGGTTGGACCGCCATCGGGGGGCTTCGTTGGCCTGCTGCGGGTCTGCTCCGTGGTCAAGCATCGCAACGACCAACTGGATGTTGGTCTGGGTCTGTCCGTCGGCGCCGGGAGTTCCGAAGACAATATACGGCAGGCTGTCCTTCAGGATCATCGCGGGATGAAGTGTATGATAGGGTCTTTTTCGGGGTTCAAGGCGATTTGGATGGTTCCGGTCGAGCGTGAAGCCTCTTCCCCGGTTATGAAGGACCATGCCGGTGGCCGGCACCATAGAACACGAACCGAATGTTTCATAAATCGATTGGATCAGCGAAACCGCATTCAGGTCTCTGTCGACGACTGTCAAATAAACCGTGTCCTGTCCACCGCTGGAAAAGTCTCTCGGAGGGGGGCCGTCGGAACTTTTTTTCCTGTCTATCAGGGCAAGTCGGGCATGAGCCTGGTCCTTTGAAAGCATCTGATCCACCGGCACGGGGTGAAAGAATGGATCACAGACATAAGCGTCCCTGTCGGCGAATGCGAGTTTTTTTGCTTCCACCATCAAATGCACCAATTCCGGTGAATCCGGTGGAAAATCAGCAAGCGGAAAGTGATCGAGCATCATCGCCTGCATGAGCAGGGCGATCCCCTGTGAGTTGGGGGGTTGTGTTGCGATGGTGAATCCGCGATAGTCGGCAGTCAAAGGTTTTTCCCATGTAATCTTGTATTCAGCCAGGTCTTCTTCACTGAAAAATCCTCCCTTGCGCTGCGAATACGCCACCAGAGCTTCTCCAAGAGATCCCTTGTAGAAGGCATCCGGCCCCTCGTTCATCAGCATACGGAAAGACTTGGCCAGCAGGGGGTTGCGCATGCGTTCCCCCACGGCCGGCACGCGTCCTCCCGGGATGAAGATTTCTCCGGGAGGGCCTTCTTTTAAAAGCAGATCTTTTCGCTCTTCGATAGCGCCTATCAGTTCCCTGTACACGGGAAATCCGTCTTCCGCGTATGGAAGCGCACGGGCCAGAAGGGAGTCGAACCCCATCGAGCCATATCTGTCGAGGGCCGCCTGCCACCCGGCAAGTACGCCGGGTACTGTTGTTGTGAGGATCCCGGTTTCCGGTATTTTATCGTATCCAAGTGCTTGGAAAGCCTCTATCGTGGCGCCGGCAGGGGAGCGGCCGGATGCGTTCAAAGCTTGAAAGGCGCCATCTTTGGCTGAATGGACGAGCATGAACAGGTCACCGCCGATTCCGCACATATGGGGGCGTACCACGGTCATGACCATGTTCGCGGCTATTGCCGCGTCGACGGCGTTTCCGCCGGCCTCGAGCACCGAGGCGCCGGCCCGGGCTGCCAGCGGGTGATCGGCGGTGATCATCCAGCCAGTGCCCATGACCAGTGGACGGTGTGTATCGAAATGGTTGCTCATTGTTTTCCTCCGATCTGCATTTGGTTTTGCGCGAGGATTTGTGACGTGCAATTATGTCGGAGACTGCAGCCGGCGTCAATACAACTGCAGGCCGGGTTTTATTTCTCTAAA
>DSCZ01000076.1 GCA_011048855.1 Desulfobacteraceae bacterium
ATGAAGACGAAAGAAGGCATCGGGGCTGAGATTCAGGAATTCCAGGAGGAAAGGATCTACTTTGATTTCGATAAATCCGACCTCAAACCGGAAGCCAGAGAAGTTCTGAAGAGGAAGGCTGACTGGCTGAGAAGAAATCCTGGTTTTAAGATTACGATAACCGGCCACTGCGATGAAAGGGGTACCAGGGAATATAACATGGCCCTCGGCCAAAGGCGTGCCGATGCGGCGTTCAAGTATTTGAACGTGCTGGGTGTTTCCGTGGACCGGATCGTAACCGTGAGCAAGGGAAAGGAAGAGCCCCTGGATCCCCGAAGCACCCCTGAGGCCTGGGCGAAGAACCGGAGGGCCGAATTCAAGGTCAGCATGTAGCTGCCGCCTCCGGCTGTGCCGGAGAGGGAAACTTTTTATTTTCCATGGTGAATATATGAGATTTTCTAAGCTTGCTTTCTATAAATTTAATAAAGTGCTTTATTGGGCGGTGCCTGTTGCCGGTCTTTTCCTGCTGAGCTCATGTGTCGGCACCGAGCAGGATTTGAGGTATTTAAACGATCAGATCGTGGTTTTAAACTCACGGGTCTCCAGTATCGAAGGCACCGCAGGGGATCGCCTGGAAGGGCGGCTTGCGGCGGTCAAGGAAGAGCAGGCGGAAACCGGGCAGGATCTCGATGAGTTGAAACGGGAGGTGCAGAGTCTTTCAAACAGGGTTGAAGACTACCGCGCGCTGGTCAAGAGGGCTGTCGAGAGGGACACCACAGGTCAGGAAACCGGACATACAAGATTTTCGGACCTGGAGATGAGGATTGCCCGGCTCGAGGTTTCAATGACCAGGGTTATGAAAAAACTCGGCCTGGAAGAACCTCCAATGCCCTCTGAATCGCCTGTCGCCGGCCGGCCTGCCCCGCTTCCGGCACCAGAGCCGATCCCCGCCGAGCCCGTGAAGGAACCCGAGGTAGAGCCGTTAAAGCCGGACGAGGATCTGTACAACAAGATCCTTTCGATTTATCGGGACGGGAAATTCGAAGAGGCTATGGGCGGGTTCGAACGGTTGCTGGCGCAATATCCTGAATCCAGGTATGCAGAAAACGCCCAGTTCTGGATCGGCGAGTGCCACATGTCCATGAAGCAGTACGAACAGGCCATTCTGGCCTTTCAGAAGGTTATCACCGATTATCCGAAGGGGAACAAGGTGCCCGGCGCGACCTACAGGCAGGCTGTTGCGTTCTACGAGATAAACGACAAGATCAGCGCCCGTTTGTTGCTGAACAAGGTCATCAGGTCCTACCCCCAGTCTGAAGAGGCCAAGCTCGCAAAAAAGAAACTGGATGCCATCAAATAGATGGGAAGTGTACGCACAGGACTGGATGTATTCAGGCGTGAGGCCTGGGGAAAGTTCACTGGAAAGCGCCTGGGGATTCTTGCGAATCAGGCTTCGGTAGATGCGTCATTGTGTCCCACCGCACAGGTGGTGGAGGAATGTCTACCCGGCTCGGTGGCGGCTCTTTTCGGTCCTCAGCACGGCTATCGAGGCGAAGACCAGGACAATATGGTCGAAACCTCAAACGCCGAGGATCCTTTATTGAGGGTGCCGATATTCAGCCTTTATTCCGATACGAGAGAACCCCTTCCCCATATGCTGGAGAACTTGGATCTGCTGCTTGTCGATCTTCAGGATGTGGGAACAAGGGTGTACACATTCGCCTCTACCGTGAAAAACTGTCTGCAGGCGTGCGCGGTTCACGGTGTGCGCGCCGTTGTGCTGGACAGGCCCAACCCTCTGGGTGGCGTTAGAATAGAAGGCAACATTCTCGATCCGGCCTGTTTTTCTTTTGTCGGGCCGGCGCGGATTCCTATGCGCCATGGGTTGACCCTCGGCGAACTTGCCCTGTTTTTGAATGACGAATGCGGAATAGGATGCGGGCTTGAAATTTTGCCGATGTACGGCTGGCATCGGGGCATGCCGTGGAAAGAGACAGGGCTCCGCTGGCTTATGCCTTCGACGAACATGCCGTGTCCCGAAACCGCGGCGGTTTATCCCGGCCAGGTGATCTGGGAGGGTACGAATGTTTCCGAGGGCAGAGGCACCTGCCGGCCTTTTGAGATTTTCGGCGCACCTTTTCTGGATGCCTCAGCAGTCAGGAAAGCTCTGGACCCCGCCGCCCTGCGGGGATGCCATCTGCAGGATTATATGTTCCGCCCCACGTTTCATAAGTGGAGCAGGGAGCTGTGCAGAGGGTTTATGCTTCATGTAATCGATCCGGAACTCTATGAACCTTACTATACGTCCCTTTGCCTTCTGCAGGCGGTGTTCGAGGTGCATCCGGATCATTTTAAATGGCGTGATCCGCCTTATGAATACGAATACGAAAAAGCTCCTATAGATTTAATCCTGGG
>DSCZ01000421.1 GCA_011048855.1 Desulfobacteraceae bacterium
CCCTCAGGCCGGGTGCGATATATTGAAAGAAATAAACTTTCCGTGGCCGGTGGCCGAGATCGTACGGCAGCATCACGAGCGGATGGACGGGTCAGGGTATCCCCAGGGACTTTCGGGCGCGGAAATCCTCTTGGAGGCGAGGATTTTGGCAGTAGCTGATGTGGTCGAGGCCATGGCCTCTCATCGACCGCATCGAGCCGCCCACGGCTTAGAAATGGCGCTTGATGAGATCTCGAGGAACAAGGGTGCCCTGTATGATCCTGACATCGTGGACGTCTGCCTGAAGCTCTTCGAGCAGGGCTTTCGGTTCGACTAACTATTGAAGGCAACCCCGATACCGTACCCCCCCCTCCCCTCCCCGCATTTCCCAAAATTTTCAGCAAAAGAGATCAATTGACAGGACAGATATATCAACTGATGACAATTTTAATACAAAGGCATGACAATAAACGTCACTCATCTCTCTCGTTCGTGCGAGGAAGTCCTTTATCGTCGAACAATGAAATAATTTTAGACAGTTCAAAGGCAGATAAAGATGGACCTTTTGGCAGATAAATTGCAAAACAGTAATTATGTAACATCTTTCCCGCACATTGAGAAAGGGGGATAATCCTCAGGGCGTACGGGATTCCCGTCGGCACGTACGAGGCCTGAGGGATAATCCGCGATGGAAAGATGTCATCGGAAGGCATGCCTGCAAATAACGCTGCGTGAGTAACCATGTTGAGACAATGAGCGATAACGACAAGACACAAGAAAAACAGACGACCGACGCAAAGCAAGTGCGCCGAGGGATTGCTGAATCGAAAAGCTCTCGCTTCGACCTGAAGCGGGTGGAAGAGGAGTTGAAAAATGCAGAGGAGAGATTTAGGGCTCTCACAGAAAACGCTCCGATAGGGATCTATTTTAACGAACTCAATGGCACCTTCCTGTATGGAAATAAAAAAGCTGAGGAAATAGTTGGTTATAAACGTGAGGAGTTAATAGGTAAGAATTTCCTTAAATTAAGGATTATCGGTCCACAAAATCTGGTAAAAGCGGCAAAGCTGCTTCTCCTCAATAAACAAGAAAAACCGACGGGTCCTGATAAATTCGTGATAACCAGGAAGGATGGCACCAAAAAACTCGTTGAAATTAATACAAGTGTAATCACGCTTTCTGGAAGAAAAGCGGTCGTTGGCATGGTGCAAGATATCACCGAGCGCAAGCGAGCGGAGGAGGCGCTCCGGGAAAGTGAGGAACGGTATCGGGCTTTGTTTGAAGACAATCCATCCATGTACTTTACGGTAGATCGAGACGGCATGGTGCTTTCCGTCAACCGATTTGGTGCCGAACAACTGGGGTATGCGGTAAATGAACTGGTCGGGCAACCGGTTTTGAATGTTTTTTACGAGGATGACAGAGAGGCGGTCCGGCAACACTTAAAGATATGTATACAGAACCCCTACGAATTGTTCCACTGGGAATTTCGCAAAGTCAAAAAAAATGGCACCGTGTGTTGGGTAAAGGAGTCGGCGCGAACCGTGCAGAGAGCTGACGGTAAGCCGGTAGTCCTCATTGTGTGTGAGGATATCACCAAACGCAGACAAACGGAGGAAAACCTCAAAGAAAGTTTTGAAAAATTGAGACAAAGCCTGGATTCGACGGTCAGTGCCTTGGCATCGGCACTCGAAATGAGAGACCCCTATACCGCAGGTCATCAACAGCGAGTGACGAATCTCGCCTGTGCCATTGCCGAGGAAATGGGCCTTGCGGAGGAGCGGATTGATGGAATCCGTATGGCCGGGCTCATCCATGATATTGGCAAGATCAATATACCCGCTGAAATCCTCAACAAACCCGGTCAACTAACAGAAATCGAATATAGCTTGTTTAGAAATCACCCACAAGTCGGCTATGATATATTGAAAACCGTAGAATTTCCGTGGCCCGTTGCCAAAATCGTGTTACAGCATCACGAACGTATGGATGGATCCGGATATCCTCAAGGTCTTTCAGGTGAAGAAATTATGTTGGAAGCAAGGATTTTGGCGGTAGCCGACATTGTTGAAGCCATAGCATCCCATCGCCCTTACCGACCGGCTCGCGGTGCAGGGGATGCGTTAGAGGAAATCTTACACAACAAAGACATCTTGTATGATCCTGAAGTCGTCGATGCGTGCTTGAGGGTTTTTTACGAAAAAGGCTTTAAGTTCGAGCATGTGTTGCGGGTAGCTACTTCACCGAGAATTCATTGATAATTGTTCAACAGCTTGTGAATCCCCTTCAGCCCTTTGAAGAAAGGACATACTCTCTGGGCTTTCCCTCGTATTCACATTGACCTTGCATATCTCATCCGTTCCGCAGTACAATTTGCCATCACACATAAAGTCCTTCATATGAATACCAAG
>DSCZ01000043.1 GCA_011048855.1 Desulfobacteraceae bacterium
CCTTTAGCACGATAAGGGCGGATTCAACGACGTCAGGATCAAACTGAGACCCACGATTCTTTTCCAGTTCTTCGATGCAGACGGAAAAGGGGAGGGCCTTACGGTAGGCCCTGCTTGAATTCATGGCGTCAAAGGCGTCAGCAACTGCAAGGATCCTGGCAAGTCGTGGGATCTCTTCCTCCTTTAGATGGTCCGGGTAACCTCGCCCGTCCCATCTTTCGTGATGATGCCTTATGATCCCCATCTCTTCACTGTCTAATCCCAAGGGGGCGACAATATTGGCGCCCACAAGCGGATGGGCCTTGATATGTTCGAATTCATCGTCTGTCAGGCGGTCGGGCTTGTTCAAAATGTTGTCCTGCACCCCGATCTTTCCGATATCATGAAGTGGGCCGCTGGTCTCTATCCTGTCGAGATCGACTTGGGTGCATCCCATCTGCCTGGCGATCATCAGGGCATATTCGGTCACCCTTTTGGAGTGTTGTTTGGTGTAGGCATCTTTTGCTTCGATGGCACTGACGAGGGCCATTAGAGAGGCAAGGAAGCTCTGCTTGAGGTTGTCGTAGAGCGCCATGTTTTCAATGTTTAAGGCCGCCTTTTCCGCAAGAAATTTGAGGATGAATTCGTCCTCGCCGTCAAAGAATTTGTGCCCCTCTTTGTCCCCCAGGATGAGAACACCGAAGGGTTCATTTCTGATATTAAAGGGGGTCGCCATGAAGGCCTTGTCACGAAAGGTCTTCTCGAGTGCGACTTCCTGCCCGCCCAAGGTCCCGAAATAGTCCTCAATAAATGTCTTTGCGAGGATGTTATTTCCCTCCAGTGTATGTTTGAACTCGGCTTGCGTGCCTGGTTTCATGTCTTCGATGCCGAGTTGGGCCAGTGTGATAAGATGAGAATTTTCCTGATCATATATCAGGAAACAAGCCTTTTTGGCGTTGCAGGATTCAATGGCCTTGTTAATCACATAGCGGTAAAGGTTTTCAGATCGGTTGATCTTGGACAGTGAATCCACGATTTGATAGAGAATGGTCTGGAGCCTGATCTTTCTTTCCAACTGGTTGTTGAGTTCTTCAACCTCTCTTTTCTTTTCCAGTTCCTGGTGGAGCTGCCAGTTGCTTTCCATCAGGCAATGAAGTCGTTGAATCCTCTCCATGGCCAATTTGACATCATCGAACCGGAAGGGCTTGACCAGAAAATCCGATGCCCCATTATGCATGGCATCGATGACCACGTCCATGGTGGGATAGCCCGTCATTAAGATAAAGGTGGTCAGGATATGCGAGTCGTTGGTCCTTTTCAGAACCTCGATGCCGTTCATCTCGGGCATCATCAGGTCCACGAAAACAAAATCGTATTTTGTTTCACTGATTTTTTCCAGGGCCTCCAGGCCGTTGTTGGCTGTCTGGACGTGCTTGATTCCCAGATGCTGCAGATAGAGCTCCAGTGTCTCGCAGATGATATGCTCATCGTCCACCACGAGGACTTGGAGCGATTCCAGTTCAGCGGCAGTCAGTGTTGCAGGGTCTTGAATAGCTTCGACTTGCACAGTCTGAATTCCTCTTCTGTTAGAAAACCCCTGTCCCTCAGGACGGATATCCGCTCCAGGTCAGAAAGCATCGGGGTATTAATGCCCGGTCTGTTCTCCTGGTAATAGTGGGTGAGCATGCTTCCGGCGATGAACGGCTCATTGTTCTTTCTTGCCTCTGAAAATCCCGCTTCGCTCAGTTCCCCGTTGTCCTCCGCGCCCATGATCCGTTTCACCATGTGGAGTTGGTTATAGGCCTCCCGCAGTTCCGTGAGAAGTCTCTGGTTCTCCCTGACGAGGTGGATCCTCTCACGGGCGTTGTTGACGACGATCTTTATCTCCTCCAATTTGAAGGGCTTGGTGATATAGTCGTAGGCCCCTTCCCTGATGGCCTGGACCGCAGATTCGATGGAAGCAAAGCCGGTGATCAGAATGACAAGGATATCCGGATATATTTTTCTCGTTTCCCTCAGGACGTCCAGGCCCGAGGCACCGGGCATCATCAGGTCGGAAATCAGCAGGTCAAACTTTTCCCCGCGGCACTTCTCTATGGCATCAAGCCCGTTGTTGCAGGCCGTGACATCATGATCGTCTTCAACCAACAGACTGGTTAAGACAGAAAGGAGCTTTTTGTCGTCATCGACGATAAGGGTCTTTAATGGCATCCGGTACCAAACCTCACGCATGAGAGACCGAGCGTTCTAACGGCGGGATCACAATCAGACATTTTTATTGAAAAGTGCCCCGGTCATCTCTTCCATCTTGGCCGCCAGGTTCAGCATCTCTTCAGGGGGAATTTCCCTTATAACCTCACCACTTTCCCTTGAGAGAACCCTCACGA
>DSCZ01000042.1 GCA_011048855.1 Desulfobacteraceae bacterium
GAATCGGACCCGAACGGTCAAGCAAAAAGGATTCGGTCTTAAAGAGTGTGAACTGACCCAGGGTCAAATGAAATGAAAACCTCCAGTCCCTCGGTGAGGCCCGAATCAAACAGATCCTTTCTGGTAACCACGGATACAAATTTGCAGGTGCCTGCTTTTGTGTGGACTTCGTAGGTAAAACCCCGGTCTGAGATAGCGGTGATAAGTGCATGAAAAGTATTTTCGCGGTTGGGCGGGAACGATTTGATTCCGATTGCTATTTCTTCCGGCCGGATCGCGATATAGGAATGCTGTGGGTCGGGAATCCGGCTCATTGCAATTTTATGGTTTTCGATGATAGCAGTTCTGTTTTGGAAATCCGCTTCGAAGAGGTTTTTCATGCCGACGAATTCGGCCACTGCGGGGGAGGTTGGTTTCTGGAATAGGTCGTGGACTGGATCGACCTGTTCAATCAAGCCCTGGTGAATAACAGCTCCTCTATCGGCCAGCGCCAGTGCTTCTCCAAAATCGTGGGTCACCATCAAAAAGGTCGTGCCGGAGTTTGTGTGTAAATCTTTCAGTGCCTTCCGTATTTCCTCCCGGAAGACCGGGTCAATGGCTGAGAGCGGTTCGTCGAGAAGGAGCACATCCGGTTTGACTATAAGTGCTCTTGCCAGAGCAACACGCTGTTTCTCCCCTCCACTCAAATTCACCGGGAGCCGGGAGAGCAGATGGTCGATTGCGAGCAGCTCGGTCAGTGCCCTCAGCCTTTTTTTTCGCTCCTCGCCCCTGACATGATGAAAACGCAGGCCATAAGTGATGTTTTCCAGTACATTGAAATGCGGGAAAAGGGCCTGGTCCTGGTAAACAATTCCAATCCCCCTTTTTTCAGAAGGCAGCCGTGTCACGTCTCTTTCACCGATAAAAATTTTTCCCCCATCCACCTGTATCAAACCGGCCACGGCTTCGAGCAGCACCGTTTTGCCCGCGCCCGTAGGCCCCATCAGCATGAAAAACTCGTTTTCTTGGAGGGCCAGATTGACATCTTTCAATCGGAATTCAAGGAGGCGGACGTTTAGGTTCTCGACTCTGATCATGACTCCTTCGCCTTTTTGATAGTGAGGATGCGCAACAGAAAGAAAAGAACCAGGCAGACCAGAACAAGGCATACCGCCACCGGCTGGGAATATTTCAACCCGTAGGCCTCGAAGCGTTCGTATATCAGGACCGGCGCCGTCATCGGATGGTAGGCCACGATGACCACGGCTCCGAATTCATTTATGGCGCGTGCGCTGCACATGATTATGCCGATCAACATCGCGCGCCAGGCAAGCGGGAAGGTGATACGCAGAAAGGTCGTGGTCATCGAGGCCCCCAGGCTGCGCGAGACTTTTTCCAGCCTTGGAGAGACTGATTCAAAGCCGCTTTTTGCGGAATTTACGTAGAAAGGCAGCCCAACGAAGGTAAGTACCGCGACGATTCCGGTGACGCTTCCGAGCACTCTGATTCCCAGTTGATCAATGATTTGCCCGATCCAGTGGTTTCTGCCTGCAACACTGAGAATCGCGATACCAATGACCGGATGGGGAATCATTATCGGCAGATCGATCACCGCTTCGATGAAACGCTTTCCTTTGAATTCCTGCCGTGCAAGCAGGTAGGCTAGGGGCGTCCCGAAAAGGAAGGAGATGACCGCGGCCGATCCGGCCGTGTAAATGCTCAGCCGGATCGACCGCACGACATCTTTATCGTGAATCGTTTCCCACAATGCCGGCAGCGAGGGGGATCGCATCAATTCGATAAGGGGGATAAGAATGTAGGCCATGATCACCGCGCCGCAGGCGAGGGTGAGCCAGAAAAAAGGTTCTTTGTTTCTCATTGGACCTTTCAGTCTCAGTTCTTTACTTCAACCAGCGATCTCAATTCCGAAGGCAAATTTTCCATCATGGCCGCATCCGGCACCCTGCAGGGGATGAACGGCGGCTGCCCCATGTCTTTCAGGATTTTAAGTCCGCCTTCAGGCGAAAGCATATATTCGAGAAAGGCCACCGCGGCGTCCCTGTTCGGGGCGTCTTTGATCAGGGTTATACCATACGTGCAGGAGCCACCCTTGATTTCCATGAACGTACCGGGTTCTTTCCCGGTTACCTTCACGACTGCCTCGGAATAGAAATCGTCGTACTGGTAGTTGCCGAGGTTGATATCGTCGGGAAGAACCACGTATTTAAGCCCGTGCTGCACGGCCACCGAGAGGTATTCCCATGCATAGTCCATGTTTCCCGTCTGGAGAAGCGATACAAGTTCGACCGATTTAGGGCGGATGTTGGCTTTGGGCCGGTTCGCGATGACGGCGTCATGAAGCCCCGGTTTCTTGTAATAC
>DSCZ01000578.1 GCA_011048855.1 Desulfobacteraceae bacterium
CATCTGGGCCGCCTTCGAGAGCAATCTTCCGCCCTGGTCCACGACCATGCTTTCTCCGTCGAAAATCAGCTCGTCCTGGCCCCCGACCATGTTCACGAAGGCGACGATCGTTGTATTGTCCGATGCCCGGGTTGCAAGCATTCTATTCCTGCTGAGCCCTTTCTCGGCATGATAAGGCGATGCGGAGATGTTCACAATCAATTCCGAATCGCCCTCGAGTGCCTGGGTGGTGAGAGGTTTTCCGGGGTACCATATGTCTTCGCATATGTTTATGCCGATTCTGGTAAAACCCATGTCCAGGACCGGAATGGTGTTTCCGGCCTGGAAGTAGCGGTGCTCGTCGAAAACGCCGTAGTTGGGAAGAAACATCTTGTGATACACACCGGCAAGGCGGCCGTCATGCAACACTGCGGCGGCGTTGTATATGTCGTCGGCCTTGTCCACAAAGCCGACGATTGCGGTGATTCCCTTTGTGTGCTGAACGATGTCGTCGAGGCAGCGCAGGTTCGACTCGATAAAGTGGCTCATCAGCAGCAGATCCTCAGGGGGATAACCGCAGACGGCCAGTTCGGGAAACGCCACCAGGTCGGCTCCCTGGTCTTTCGCGCGGCGGATGCCGTCGGTGATTTTACGTGCGTTCTTTTCGATTGCTCCGACGGTGCTGTTGATCTGGGCCAGGGAGATTCTAATCGTTCTCATGAAGGTTTCCTTTCAAACCAGACGGTAAAAAATCATACCTCACCGGGTGAACAGGGGAGGAAGCTTCATGTGCCAATCGGTCGCCTTTTGAAAGGCCGCTCCGGCTCTCAGGACTGCCTCCTCTCCGAACGGGGGGCCGTAGAGCATCAGCCCGATCGGGAGCCCTCTGGATGTGAACCCGCATGGGAGGCTCATCCCGCACAGACCTAGAATATTGCCCACGGACGTGTTCCTCAGGTATGACACGTTGCATTTCGAGTATGACTCGTTGTCCGCGTCCACTTCCCCGACAGGGAGTGCCGGAATCGGGGTGGTGGGTGCTATGACGACTTCCGCATCGGCCAGAGTTTCCGCTGTCCGGCGCCTCAGCTCCTGCCATGCTCTCATATCGGCGAGATAATCCGCCGCCTTTATTTCCCTTCCTTTTATCATTCGGTAAGCGATCACGGGGTCCATTTCGTCGAAATGCTCATCCACCCATCTCCTGTTGACGCAGTAGGCTTCGGCCGCGATTATCAGGCCGTTTCGGTTCAGCGCCATGGCTTCGGATGCCTCAGGAAAACGGCCGTGCCTGACACTCGCACCAAGCGCCCTGAATATCTCCACCGCTTCGAGCACGGCTCCTGTAACATCCGGGTCGGCATCCTCCCAGAACACATCTTCAGGAACCATGATACGCATGCCGCGGGCGCCCATGTGGAGTGTCCGAACGGCGCCGCCGGCCGACCGCATCAGCGTGGTTTCGTCTGCGGGGTCGCAGCCTTTCATGGCTTCATATACCAGGGCGGCGTCTTCGACAAACCGGCAGAGAACTCCTACGGAATCCATTGTCCAGCTCAGGGGATGGATACCGCTCCGGCTTATCCTTCCGACGGTGGGTTTGAATCCGGTTGTCCCGCAGAGCGCTGCCGGAATCCGGACCGAACCCCCGGTGTCGGTTCCGAGTGCGATCGGCATCATCCCGGCTGCCACGGCGACAGCGGAGCCACTGCTGGATCCTCCCGGCACATGGGGTTCTTCGTGCCATGGATTTACAGGTGTGCCGTGGTGATGGTTGATGCCCACACCGCTGTATGCGAATTGCACTGTGTTCGTCTTGCCGGTGAAAATCATCCCGGCTTTTCTGAGAGCCTTGACGGCATGGGAATCCTGGTCGGGGATGTTTTTTTCGAGCAGGGGCGATCCGGCGGTGGTAGGCCAACCCCGGACGTTGAAAAGGTCTTTTACGGCAAACGGGATACCGTGAAGTGTGCCGAGGTAATTTCCCGCAGCGATTTGATCGGCCGCGGCAGAAGCCTCCAGAAGGGCCTGGTCCGGGCGTACGAGCCGAAATGCACCGAGGGAGGCATCCAAAGCTTCGATGCGGGAAAGGTAATACGTTACAAGTTCCACCGGCGAGAGTTTTCCGCTTCGGATGCTTTCGGCCGTTTCGGGCAGGGTCTTCAGCGGGTAGATTTTGTCGTCCATATTCGCTCCTTGAAAGCACCGCATTATACCAGAGGCGGTTTTCATTGCAATCCATTCGTGTCCGGCGACAGCGGTGAAGCACGAGTATTCTCCGATGGGTATCAGAGCGGCCCGGGGATGATAATTTCCCCGGTTGTGCCATCCCGGACCGGCAAATCCTGCAGTGAAAATATTTTTTCTGTCAGCTTTC
>DSCZ01000471.1 GCA_011048855.1 Desulfobacteraceae bacterium
ATTGATCAACCAGCAGAAGGAACCGATCGGAACACGGATTTTCGGGCCTGTGGCGAGAGAGTTACGGGCGAAGAACTTCATGAAAATTATTTCACTGGCTCCTGAAGTGCTTTAGTGCGCTGAAGAGCTGTTAGAGCGGGAGCGGATATACCGTGCGGAAAGTTAAACATCCCAGGATCAGGAAAGACGACAAGGTGATTGTCGTCACCGGCAAGGACAAAGGGAAGATTGGCAACGTGTTGCAGGTGGACGCGGAAAAGGGCCGTGTGCTGGTCGAAAAGGTCAATATAGTCAAGCGGCACGCAAAGCCGAGCGCCAAAACCGCCCAGGGTGGAATTATTGAGAAAGAAAATCCTGTTGACATTTCGAACGTAATGATCGTTTGCAACAGGTGCACGGAAGCTACTCGGGTGGGCATGCGTACGCTCGAGGATAACAGCAAGGTACGTGTGTGCAAGAAATGCAACGAGCCGATGGATAAATAGCGGCCGTAGAGGAAGGTTTCGTGGGGTGAGGAGGGATCTTTGTCTCGATTAAAGGAAAGATATATATCGGAAGTGGTTCCGGCAATGATGAAGGAGTTCGGCTATAAGAGTATAATGGCCGTGCCTTCTGTCAAGGCGGTTGTTTTGAATATGGGGCTGGGAGAGGCGATCCAGAACATCAAGGTGCTTGATGCAGGGGTCGAGGAACTCTCGTTGATTGCCGGCCAGAGGGCCGTGGTTACGAAGGCCAAGCGATCCATTGCCGGATTTAAACTTCGGCAGGGTATGCCGATAGGGTGCATGGTTACGCTGCGCCGCGGGCGCATGTATGATTTTCTCGATAAACTTTTTAATATAGGTCTTCCCAGGGTTCGAGATTTCAGAGGGCTTTCGACGAAAGTGTTCGATGGGAGAGGAAACTGCACGATTGGAATTAAAGAGCATATAATTTTCCCGGAGATCGACTACGACAAGATCGAGGGGTCGAAGGGACTGAACGTTTCGATCGTCACCAGCGCGGAAAACGATGCGGAGGGGATGTTTTTGATGAAACAACTAGGGATGCCGTTCCGAAGCTAGATCAAGGGAGGAAGCTTTGGCCAAAAAGTCGCTTATCGCAAAAGCAATGAGAAAACAGAAGTTCACAACCCGGGCGTATAACAGGTGCCCCATCTGCGGGAGAAGCCGGGCGTTCCTCAGAAAGTTTGGAATATGCCGGATCTGCTTCAGGAGTATGGCTTCCAGAGGAGAGATTCCGGGCGTCGTTAAATCGAGCTGGTAGTTTGAAAGATTGTAGGGCGTGAGCCTACGAGGGGTTGCGGAAATGACAATGACAGATCCAATAGCTGACATGCTTACCCGGATACGGAATGCGGCGAGGGCTTCTCATGACTCGGCGGATATCCCTGGTTCGCGGATGAAAATTAATATAGCCAAGGTTTTGAAATCCGAAGGGTATATAAAGAACTTCCGTATCGTTTCAGATGGTCGTCATAGGGTTATCCGGGTTTTTTTGAATTATGATGAGCATGGTCAGCCTGTAATCGGTGGATTGAAACGCGTAAGCAAGCCCAGTTGCAGGGTATACTGCCGTAACGGTGAAGTTCCGGTGGTTCTGGGTGGTTTCGGCATAAGCATAGTTTCGACATCCAAAGGGCTCGTGACAGATAGACAGGCAAGGGAACTGGGGGTCGGAGGGGAAGTGCTCTGCTCTGTGTGGTAGGCTTTTCCGTGCCGAAGTTTATTTGAGAAGGTATAGAAGAATTTTTCAGGACGTATCGTGGAGGATTTAGATGTCACGCGTCGGTAAAAAGCCTATAACGATACCCGATGGTGTCGACGTATTTCTGGAAGGAGATTCGGTGACAGCCAAGGGGCCGAAAGGTGAACTGCGAAGGCGGATTCATCCCAGCATAAAGGTCAATATTGATGGCAGAACGATAACCCTTACACCCTCGGACGAAAGTAAGGAGTCGATTTCACTTCATGGACTTTCGAGGATGCTCGTCGACAATATGGTTACAGGTGTGAGCAGCGGTTTTCAGAAAGTGCTGGAGATAGTGGGCGTAGGGTATCGCGCTGAAATGAAGGGACGGACGGCTGTTTTGAACCTGGGCTATTCTCATCCTGTAGAGTATCCGCTTCCGGAAGGCATTGAAGCTACCGTGGACCGCGGGAAAATGACCGTCAGCGGAATAGACAAGGAACTGCTGGGGTTGACATGCGCCAAGATCAGGGGGCTCAGGCCGCCGGAGCCTTACAAGGGCAAAGGAATAAGGTATGCGGGAGAGATGGTTCGTAGAAAGGCCGGAAAGGCCGGGGCTTGATCGCGGTTCGGTCAAAAAGAGGAAAACCGGGGTTATGGAG
>DSCZ01000108.1 GCA_011048855.1 Desulfobacteraceae bacterium
CCATGATGTTGACCCACCCTTCGGACCTTTCTTCGAGGCTGTCTTCGTCCAGTTTCCTGAACGCTCGCCTTGAAATCCTTTCGGGAAAGCTTTCAGTGTAGTCTTCGGGCAAAGGATCTTCGACCTGGAAGCGTGTAAAGCTGGCGGTTCGTTGCATGAAGCCCATGGTAACATTCCTTTCTGGAGCCTGCCGCTGGGCAGGTTCGGTATTTTTTGATGCCACAGCTCTAACAGACGGAGGATCGGCTGTCAATCCGCCAGGCGCGAAGGCGTTCGATCATTCTTTTGCGGTGGGAGCCGGGCCAGAAAAAACGGCCGCAGGAGGGGCATTTTTTGAATGGGCCCGAAGCGGTCTCGAATATATAATCCGGGACCATTTCACGAGCCTGTTCCGGGGAGGCTTCTTCCAGGCGGGAATTGCAGTCGAGGCAGCGGGTGAACCATTCTTCGGGTCTTGCCGCGATAGGAAACATCGAAGCCATCTGCCTCAACTGCACTTCGACATGATCCGACCGGATGAAAACCGCGTTTTTCACCGAGGCCCCAAGTTTTTGGTTCCGGGTGAGCGGGACCCTTCCTTCGGCGGCGGCACGTTCAAGGTCACCCGGCTTTCGGTGTGGCCGGTAGACCGTGTCCCAGCCGAGCACCCTCAACCATCGAGCGAGCCGTCCCAGCATCGCATCTGCAAAAAATCGTTCAGGTATATCGCTCGGTTGTTTGATCATAAGGCTTTCCGCTCGCTCCTGAAAGTTGGTCCATCGGGGTCGGGGTCGCTGTCGGCGTCGGTATCGGAAGGTGTCCCTGCAACCTTTTCGATCCCGATCCCGACGCCGACAAGGCAACGACGGCACATTTGCGATTTCGTCAAATTTCACCTTTACCAGAGCATGATTTCGTTGTAAACGTTGATGCAGAAACAACATCTATTCATCCTCTCAACTGGAAATTTTTATGGACAAAATGGTGATAGAAAGAAGCCGCCCCCTCCGGGGCAGCGTCAGGATCAGCGGTGCCAAGAATGCGGCCCTTCCGGTGATAGCCTCCTGCCTTCTCGCAGGAGGATGGCACAGGATATCCAATCTACCTCTTCTGAGGGATATCCAGACCATCAAACGGATCATGACCGGGATGGGTGCCGTTTTCCGTCAGGAAAACGGTGTACTCCACGTTAACACCGACGAACTCAGTGATGTGGAGGCGCCCTACGAACTCGTGAAGACGATGCGGGCATCGATTCTCCTTCTGGGGCCGTTGCTGGCGCGAACGGGGAAAGCTCGCATCTCTCTTCCGGGCGGCTGCGCCATAGGCGCCCGTCCGGTGAACCTGCATTTAAATGCCCTCGAGAGTATGGGAGCCTCGATCACGCTGGAACAGGGCTATATCCAGGCCTCCGGGAAAACGCTCAGGGGGGCCGATGTCTTTTTCGACATTCCCACTGTGACCGGCACCGAAAACATCATGATGGCCGCCGTGACCGCCAGGGGAAGATCGGTGCTCAGGAACGCCGCCCGGGAGCCGGAGATCCAGGATCTTGCCGGGATGTTGAAATCGATGGGCGCCCGTATCGATGGAGACGGCACCGATACCATCGAGATCGAGGGGGTCGATGCGCTGCGTTCCGCCGACCACGGTATCATTCCGGACAGGATAGAAGCGGGGACTTTCATGATCGCTTCGGCGATCACCGGGGGGCGTGTAAGAGTCGAAAACTGCCGGCCTGACCATGTCGAGGCGCTGATCGGCAAGCTGGAGTCGGCGGGTGCCCGGATCACGAAAGGAGAGGACTGGATCCTCGTTGAGGGGCCGGAAAGGGCGGAGAGCACCGATATCAAGACGATGCCCTATCCCGGTTTTCCCACCGACCTCCAGGCTCAGTTCATGACGTTGATGTGCGTTGCCGACGGCTGGAGCATGATCCGCGAAACGGTCTTCGAAAACCGTTTCATGCATGTGAGCGAACTGCGCAGGATGGGCGCCGATATCCAGATCAACGGCGGGCAGGCACTCGTGAAGGGCCGCGAAGGGTTGACGGCTGCTCCGGTGATGGCCACGGATCTCCGGGCCAGCGCCTCTCTCGTTCTCGCCGGGCTTGTCGCCGGGGGCGGGCGGACCGAGGTGCACAGGATCTACCACCTGGACCGTGGCTACCAGTCGCTGGAAACAAAATTCGCTGCTCTCGGGGCTAACATACGGAGAGAAAAAGAGTAGTGGCCTTTACGACGCCGTCAAAGTTGATGAGTTCGTAAAAACCCACAAATTAGACGGCTATGGAAAAAGTTCAAATGCAAGGCTTGCGAATCCTGAGGAGTGAGGCGTACTTACAGTACGTTGCAGCGACGAAGGATGAAG
>DSCZ01000548.1 GCA_011048855.1 Desulfobacteraceae bacterium
ACGCAGTTCGGCCTTGAAGAGAATTATACGATTCTATCCCTCCCTTTGACGATGTCCTACGATACAAGCGACGACTTGCTCGATCCCAGGCGAGGGGGCCGGCTGACGATAGGAACGACCCCTATGTTGAATGTCGAGCAGAGCCGCAGGGCTTTTGTCAAGATGTACGGGAGATACCGCAGGTATCTACCGGTTTTCGATCCTCCCGCGGTCGTTCTGGCGGGTAGCGTTGCTGCGGGCGTGATAACCGGTACCCGGCATGGAGATGTTCCGGCCGACGAGAGGTTCTACGCCGGCGGCGGCGGTTCCATCCGAGGCTATTCATATCAGTCAGTGGGGCCGCTGGTCGGGGACATTCCCTATGGCGGAAGATCACTGATCGAGTGCTCCTTCGAGATCCGGACCGCGGTGACGGAAACTATAGGCATCGTTGCTTTTATGGACGGCGGCACGGCCTATGAGTCCGGGAACTTCAGCTCGGGTGAGTCTTTCCGGTGGGGGGGCGGCCTGGGACTTCGCTACCGGACGCCGGTGGGGCCGCTGCGTTTTGACATAGGTTTTCCGCTTCAAAAGCGGGATGGATTCGACGATTCGTTTCAGTTTTACCTGAGCCTGGGTCAGGCTTTTTGAGGGCTGTATGAACAGGGTCGTCAAACGAACAGTCAAATGGCTGTCTATTGGGATGTTAGGGGCGGTACTGGTCTGTGTCGTGTTGTGGATATGGATACATACCGGGTCCGGCAGATCGATGGCTGCAGATTTCCTGTCCGGCTTTCTGAGTCGGGGCGAGAGAACTGTCAAAATCGCCGGGCTCGACTTTTTACTTCCAAAACGGCTTGGTTTCGAGAATCTGGCCGTCAGCGACGAAAAAGGTCAATGGCTGGCCGTGGACGATGCGTTTTTGAAATGGGATCCCTGGTCCCTGGTGCGAGGTCGAATCCATGTGCTGGAGGTTGGGGCTCGATCAATCAGCATATCGCATGTTCCTGAAGCTGCTCCGGAGGCATCGAAGGGGAAGCCGGAAGCATCCGGGGGCGTACCCTGGAATCTGCCGGCCAGGATCTCGATTTCATCTGCATCCGTCGAATCCTTTTCTATCGATGAGGCGGTCGCTGGAACAGCGATGAACTTCAGGTTAGGTGCATCCCTCTCTCAAATGGAGCAGACGAAACAGGCCGTTTTCTCGTTAGAGGTGGAGAGACTTGACAATCCGGGCGGGCATGCACGGATTTCGGCTTCGGTTAATGCTTCGGCGCGCACACTGGAGTTGAACGGGCAAATATCGGATCCCGCGGGAGGCGTCGTTTCGACTCTGGCGGGGAGACCTGTTCCCGTTGCTGTCTCGATTTCCGGTGAGGGACCATTTTCAGAGTGGACGGGCTCCGTGGAAGGAACGGCTGGTGACCTGGGTTCGCTGAGCCTCTATTTGACCTTGAAGGAACAGGGAGACGTTTTCAGGTTCACGGGCAATGGGGAAGCCGGTGTCTTAAGCGAACTGACCGGAAGGCCCGAACCTGATTTGATAAAAATTGCCTATGATACTGACTTTTCAAAGAAAGGCGTCATTCATGTTCATGATTTTCGGCTGGTCCATCCTGGTGTGAAGTTTATTTCCAAGGGTGTGTTCGAGCAGCCCGGCGGCACGATCGATGGTGTTTTTTCACTAAGCGTCCAGGATTTAGGCGGGCTCACTCGCAGGAAGGAATCCGGCATTAGTGGCGGGGTCGAGATCGAGGGGAAACTGGGAGGTACGGTGAAGCGGCCGGTGCTTGACACTGAAGTGAGCGGGACAGGGATCTGCGCTTATGATTTTGCTGCAGACAGGGTAACCGGGAAAATACGCACCGTATTCGATCGTGGGGGTGTAAGCGGGGGAGTCCTGGATGTCAAGGCGGAAACTACAGGTTCTGGTGTGGTTTTACCCGGCGGCGGGCCTATTCCGGGAGATTCGGTTTCCGTAGAAGCGGATGTGCGTCTGAATCCCGATGGCGCAATATCCGGGCAGGGTAATGCTGCGATAGGATCCTGGTTTTACACCGCTTTCAACGGGAGCCTTTCGTCCGGCAGGGAGGTGGAAGCAACCGGTCGTCTCGAAGCAAGGGATCTGTCAGTCCTGTCCGGGCTTGCCGGCGTTCCTCTCGGAGGGGCTTCATGGATGGAATTTTCGATAGCGGGCCCCTCGGTCGAATCGATTATAGTGCGCTTGAAAGGGTCGGCGGAACCTGAGTTGTTGACCCGACTGACCGGACGATTTTGGCCCGGCGGGAATCTCAGCTTGAAGGGATCCGTGCGGCTCGATGAAAACAGAAAACTTTATCTGACAGATGCGGAGCTGGGAGA
>DSCZ01000395.1 GCA_011048855.1 Desulfobacteraceae bacterium
ACCCTCTTCAGCATACATCCGGTAGAAATCCCACAGTTTTTCAGCTTGTGCGGATCCGCCGTGATACTCCAGATCCATCAACAGAAAAGCGAAATCCGCTACCGTATCACAGTATCGGAAACGCTCGTTGAACTCTATGCAGTCGATCACCGCCACCTCATCCCCGAGGCAAACATGTTCCATATGAAGGTCTCCATGACAGTCACGGATTTTTCCCTGTGCTATCCTGGAAGCGAAAAGTCCTCCGTGCTTCGAAAAGAAACCCTCGGTCCAGTCTTTTAATGCAATAAATGTCTTCTCGTCTATACTTCGACCGATATATGGCTCTATCTGCACGAAGTTTTCATCGGTGTTCACTTTAAAAGCGCCTGCCTCGCCGAAGCGTTCGATCCGGGCACCACCATCGGCTGTTCGGTGAAACCGGGCCAGGACATCGGCGACATCCTTCATATGACTGTCCGTCAAAGTTCCCTTCAGAAAAAGAGTCTTCATCAGGATGTCTTCAGGAACCCTTTTCATTTTCACCGCGTGATCCACCGTTTCCCCGCTATGGGCTCCCAGACGATAAGACGTGCCGTCAAATACCACTGGAATGACATCCAGGTAGATCCCGCTTGAGAGCCTTCTATTCAACTCAACTTCCCTTAAACAGAAATTTTTTCTTTTTTCGGGAGTTGAAAAGTCAAGAAATCCGAAATTTACTGGCTTTTTAATCTTATAAACAAAACTATCTGCAATGAATACAATAGAAATATGTGTTTGTACAATTGAAACGCTTTGTGTTGGATCCGGCATCAATTCCGGCCGGCTCAAATCTTCAATAATTTGTTTCATTTTATCTCCTTATTTCTCAATTCAGGCTGCTCTCCCACCCATCCTGGTATATCCACTGTCCCAATGATGACCGGCTGCTGGTGACAATCCGACCCTCCGGTGACGAGTAAATTTTCCCTGCGGGCGAATTTCAGGTATGAAGCCGTGGTTTCAGGCGTATGACTGGAGTGCCAGCATTCGATCCCGTCCAGATAAGGCAGCATTCTTTCTTTGACGATCTTTTGTTGTTCCGCTGGAGATTTTGTCAGGGAAACCAGGGAGGTTCCCCTCGGATGGTCGGGGTGGGCAAGCACGATCAGGCCGCCGGCTCCTCTGATTAAAGCCGAAGCCTCCTCCAGGGAAACCGGCATCTTGGGAACATTGCATTTTACCAGGTACCGATCGAAGGCTTCCTGCCTCGAAGCGGTGATTTCCTTCTTGACCAGATAATCGGCTATATGAGGCCTGCCGAATGTTCCGTCCACCGATTCATCTATCGATTTGATGTCTTCGTCACCGAGCAAAGGCTTGCCTTCGGTCTCCAGTTCCGTGTTGAGCTTCTCCATGATACGCCGGGCCCTATTGCGCCGGTATGCCCGAAGTTCTTCAAATTTCAAGGCAAGGAAAGAATCGTTGATGTCGATTCCGTATCCAAGGCAGTCAAGACTCACAGGCTTTCCCCCTCGATAGGCGGGATCGGAAAATGAGATGTTTACTTCGACACCGGTGATATAGACCATCCCCTGCTTCCGGGCGAGTTTCAAAGCATCAGCCTGGCATTCGATCGAATCGTGATCGGTGATGGAAATCAAGTTCACTCCTCTGCGCGCTGCTTCATCGAAAATTTCAACGAGCGGCATCCTACCGTCGGAACCTTCCCTGGAGTGAATATGCAAATCTATTATCAATATAACCTCCCATTTAAAAAATAATACAAATCAACACATGCATGGGTTTTGTTATAGCAACCTCAGCTTTGAGGTCAAGCTATTTCATTGACTTTTCCCGCCTCCTGCGGGCATAAGTGGTACCAATTTCAAAAACGGAGGACCCTCCAGTGGAAGAAGATATAAAGGAAGCAGCCGGATATATTGAAGACAGGATCGGTCGAAAAACCGAAATAGGCATGATCACCGGCACCGGCCTGGGTTCGCTCACCGGTTGCATGCATATCGAAGATCGAATGGCCTATGACGAAATTCCACACTTTCCCGAATCCACCGTTCATGGTCACAGGGGTACGCTCGCAGTAGGTACCGTTCGGGGAAGGCATGTCTGCGCGCTCGAAGGCAGGTTTCATCTCTACGAAGGCTACACCCCCGCCCAGATCGCTTTTTCCATTAGAGTTATGAAGCTGCTGAACGCAAAATACCTGTTTATCTCGAGCGCGGCCGGAGGCCTTGACCCCTTGTTTGCCCCATCGGATTTGATGCTGGTGACGGACCATATCAACATGACGGCATGCAATCCACTCACTGGATTCAATCTCGAACTTTTCGGTCCCAGGTTCCCCGATATGACCC
>DSCZ01000643.1 GCA_011048855.1 Desulfobacteraceae bacterium
GAAATAGATGGTATGAAAACAGCGTTCAGCTACAATAAAGCGACGCTTCTTGTCAATCCCGAGTCTCAAGGCGACACGGTAATTTTGTTCTACCCGTGGTGGGGTAAGAATAAGGCCGCAGGACTGCGTGGAAAGCGCAAGCAAGGTTAAGGAAGGATAAAAGCAGCGTTCCCAATGCCAATGCGACGAGCTGCGGGCAATCTCCATGCGTAAGAAGGACAGAGTTACGCCCTTACCCTTCAAAAGAGAGTTTTAATCAGGGTATAAGATGTAAACAACAGCCCGCAGAGCTTACTTTGCGTGGCAGGAGTTCTTCGTCATTTTCAAGTAATCAAAGACAAGCCGCACTTTGCCGGCAAGTTGTCTCATTTTTTGAGCAACACTGCGAGCGCCTGTGGTCTTGATAAGAGAAACAGCGAAACGCCTCAGCCTGGCGACGTTTTCAGGCCCATGTCCGGTGCGGATACGACTGCGGTCTTCATCATAATTCCAATCGATGATGTAATGGCAGCTATTTTCAATGCACCAGTGTCCCCGATTGATGGCAAGAACGGTCTCGGGATTGGCCTGTTGGGGTGTTTGGCTGGTGATGCCATAGGCGATTTCTCGCGAGCACTTGCCGGTTTTCTTTTGAGTGATCTCACGTTCAATACAGAATATCTGGCCGACATGAGGGAATGTGAGGTAAGTGTTCAGTTCTGCGGAAGTCCAGATTCTTCTGATTTCGATTCTGCCGTGATCAGGGGGCGAACAAGAGGTAAATTCTGGTTCTTTACGGTCTTGGAAGAAGAAGGCGATGTCGTCTAACAGGCTGGGTTGATTATTTTTTACCGTGAAATGGTAATGGGCGTGCTTGTCAACGACGAGAAACCGGGCAATATCAGTTTGAGTTAAAAGGGCGTCGCCCGTAATTACTTTTCCTTCGATATTGAGTTTTTCGAGTAATGGCGCTGCAATCTTGATTTCGTTTGTACGTTTGACCTCCTGTTGTGATACGGCTATGGTTCCTACTTTTTTTGGGCGTAGCAGGTTTTGGTTTGATGCCCGATGGCGCTCATGATATGAGTCTGATGTCCCTGCTCGTCAAGGGCATTGCACATGGTTTTGCCGTCAATAGCCAAAGCTGTGTCGTTTTCGGCATACTTTTCGTTCCATTGTTGGATGGCGCGGTCGATATGTTCAGGATTCACGCGCATGAGGCAATCGCGGATGGTGTTGAGGCTCGGTACGATGTATTTGTTGTTTTGGTATCTGCATCCAAAGCGCCTGCGAGCTTTTTCCTGGAGGTTCTGCGCCCAGTCGGCGAAAGCTTGATAGCCGCGCATGCCGCACAGGGTGGCACCAGCGGCAATGGCTAAAACAGTCGAGAGCTTATGCCGCTTTCCCTGGCCCCTGCGGGGATCGGTAATTTCGGAAAAATAGTAGGGGAGAGATTCCATCTGTTGTGCACTGATCGTCATTTTGTTTCCTCCTGTTTGATAAGATTGTTCAAGCACTGGTTGGGATAACATTTTTTGGACATTGGGAATCAATGGCTTAACAAAGACCATTTTGGGGGAATCCGGCAGAGCGCTGTAGCCTTTTTTGACGCGACTAAACCCTTTGGTATTGCCGGTATAAATCCAGTTATCCGCCTTGTAGATGGTTCCGTGAAACCTCTGCGGATCGACGTATGTTTCCAGAAGAAGCAGCGGATGACCAAAAGCGGCTTGCCAATCCATCGGCAATCTTTTACGGCATAACGAAAGAACACGGGATGCCAGATTGGGGAAGTGCCATTCGGGAAGGATCAGGAAACGGCTGTTATTGGTGAGAAGTTTCAGTCGGTCGTACTGATAACGAAAATTCCATCCGATCCACCGATCCCGTGCCGAACATTTCAAGGCTGCTGCAGAAAAACTCAGGAGCGCGACCCATTGTTCACCAAGAACAGACACATACAACAGCGTCTCGCTGATCTTGGGAAGAGCGCCCAAATAATGATGTTCTTGCATGAGCTTCTGAAAACGCTGCTCTTCCGATGGCAGAACTCGACGGACTAAAACTTTGGATAAGTTAAACAACGCCACTACCCCTTGATGAAGTGTAATCCGGGTGGTAGTGTAGCTCATTTTGAAACGCTTGTCCAGATTTTTCTCTATATGTGAAAATTATTTAGAGATGTTGCGTAGAATAAAAACACCCTGTGAACGCTTCCTTTCGTTTTCCGGCTGACGCGGGAAACTGCTCATCTCAGCTCGCACGTTCCATAGGGGCGAACCTGTGCGTTTGTCCGATACAGGGTCGCGGCGCGATCAGGGCGAACACACAGACACGTCTCTGCGCATTAAAC
>DSCZ01000252.1 GCA_011048855.1 Desulfobacteraceae bacterium
CGATATCATTTTCTTTTCTTGCAGCGTCCAATCTCTTTTTTGCTTCGGATGCTTCATTTTCTCTTGTTTGCACCTCTTGGTGCTTAAGCGGCACTTCGGCTTCGAGTCGGCTGAGCTCCTCTTTCTTTTCCTTCAATTCTTTTTCGGTGGAACGGATCTGGTCCAGGTGTTGCTGCAAGTTTTGGTGCTGTGCTTCTGTTTTTTCCGCATCGTTTTTTTGGCTCCTGAAGTCCGCTTTAAGACTGCCGTACTGGTCGGCGCGCGCACGGATGTTCTTGACGGATCGAGTGAGCTCATCGGCATCCAGGGCCAACTGACGATGTTGCGCACCTAGTTCCTCCACTTTCCGTGATATTTCCTCACAACGCTGCAGCGCCTCGAGGGCTTCCCTCCGTCGTTGTTCGGCCTGGTTGAGCGCTTCATTCAACCCGACGATAGGTGGTGCCGCCTTGCCGGATTTGATACGGCCCTGCTGCGTATAATAGCGATCATAAATCTCGGAGAGTTTCCGCTCGAAGGGAGCTGAACTCCTGTCAGATACCTGGATCCCAAGTACGGCCCTGATGTCCGAAACGACATCCCCGGTAAGTTCGACGAGACCCAACTCTCCCTGGGGCGCCCACAGCACCTGGGCCAGCCCCCAGTTCTTGAGCTGGGAAAGTCCGCGACCCGGAGGATTTTTGGAAAGGAGCTCTCGAACCTGCTCGTCGGCTTGCCTTCCTTCGGCCAAAGGACGGTAAACGCCGTCTTCTTTTCTCTCCAGCCTGGCAAAACCGCTGTGAAAAAATTGTTTATAAAGCCGGTACTGAATATCTCCATGGGTAAACACAATACTCACTTTTGGTGAAAGATCCCGCCCCCAAGGTCGAATGGCGGTGATATCCTGTCCGGAGACCAAATAGCTGTCCATCAATGCTCGCCGAAGCGCTTCGAACAGGGTAGATTTTCCGATGCCGTTAGACCCCGAAATGACATTGAGCCGGTCTGAAAAAGGACCGACCGTAATTTCCTCCAAAAAGCATCGCCAACCCGAAAGGGTAATCGATTGCAGAATCATCGCGATCCCTCTCCGATAATAGCGTATAACTCCAGAAGAGCCCGGGATGCTGTCTCAGCTTCCGGGCCGCCGACCGAGGTCTTTTCATACAGGCGGCGAGCGGCTTCTTGAAGGACACCTGTCGGCAAGGATTCGACCCAGGAGGCATCCTCAGGCGAAGGAAGCAGTTGAGATGCATCTATTCGTCCATATAAAAAACGCGAAGCAATCAGATCCTCCAGGTGAAAAAACTCTTCTTTTTCCTCTGAATACAACAGTCCTTTTAGACGCAGATCCAACAGTAGCTCGTTAGGAGATCCGATCTCCTCGAGATTCCGGCGTAGCGTTTTGAGCTCGCCTGGGGCATGGATTTCCGACTCCATAATCCGCCATTCGAGTCGTCCTGTGTGAATCGGGCGCACAACAGGCGGATCATCCGGCCCGGCGATCTCGACCAAAAGCGCATGGCCGCTGTCCCTCTCACCAAACCTGGCGGTCTCGGGTGTTCCGCTGTATGCCATCCGCACTGAGCCTTTCGAATCGGTATAAGTCGCCGTAGAATGCCAGTGGCCGAGAGCCAGATAGTCCAAGCCTGCCAACCGAGAGGCGTCACGGGGTACGGGGTGATCCGGTTCCACCTGCGGGAGACCTTCCACATTCCCGTGTGCCAGGCCAAGCCGGATGCCATCGCCGGATTTTTCTTTGATCCAGGCGGTGGGGTCTTTGCGCGAGTATTTGTCGAAAACCGGGCAGGGAAACAAGACGCCGCCACGGATTTCAACCGGTTTTGCTTCTACCTGCACCACAAGTTTTTGAGCTGAACGCCATGCCGGATGGTCCCAAACGGAGCCGGGAGTCAACGGATCGTGATTGCCGGGTATAAGGTACACCGGACCGTGGAATCGGGACAGGATATCAATGACCCGTTGGATGAGTGTCCTTTCAACGGCATTGTCTTCGAAAAGGTCTCCAGCTATCAGAATGAATTCGGCACCTTCGTCATTAGCAGCATCGACCAATCGTTTCCCGGCGGCAAGGCGTTCATCGCGAACGATTTGCGCGGCCTTGCCTACAAAATCAGCCTTCATGCCGATTTGCCAGTCTGCGGTATGGAGGAATTTCATTAGATTTTCTCCAACAAGCTAATATTGGTCCCTTCTAGATGAACTAAGTCCATCTATGGGCATGGTTACTTGCGCAATAACCTGGTCATTCGCCACCTTCTTTTATCCCACTCAGTACCTGTCGGCCCGTGTTGGCCAGCCGGTATTTTTGTGGTTCATCCGGTTC
>DSCZ01000222.1 GCA_011048855.1 Desulfobacteraceae bacterium
GGAGTGACCAGTCGGAAACGGCGTCGGCGGCCTGGAATTTCCAGCCCGGGAAATGCGATTGAACGATCTCGATGCCGTGGGCGATCCAGTCGATAGAATCGAGGATTTGTTTCAGGCCGCCTTTGGGTGGCGGTGGAGAATGGAAATGAAGGACAATCTCGGGTTCGATCTTGGGCTCGGAGAAGCGGCTGATGTCGTAGACGGCGGAGCCATCGTGAACATGGACGATGGTTTTGTCGTATACGTATGCCCATATGGGCTCGCGTACGCCGTAGATGTCCCACATCTCAGGGTTGGTGAAACCTATTTTCCGCCCGGCCGGTATGTACCCCTCGGCTGTGCGCATGTCGTGGACAATCTCCGAGATTCGGTATGCCGTTTCAATATTAAAACCGGGGATTCGTGAGGTGAGCGTTTCAATTTGCCGGCATTCGTCCTGTGCCGCCTTGATTTCGAGTGCAATGGCCTGGAGGTTTTCTTGAGGTATCATTCGTCTCCCTTTGCATGGAAATTTTCAAAAAACTCAGATAAGCTATATCATCAATTGGGAGACGCTATTATTCCTGAAACGTAGAGTTGGTGTCAACGTCTCAGCCGGCTTCTGCCGATTTCGGCCCCGGGCCGTTCAGGGCGGGAAAGGTCATGAAATGAATGCGCATCTACCAGAAGCCGATTGGAAAAGATCAGGGTCGTATCAACCGTTCAATGCTGTCTGTCCAACCAAAAGCACGCGGCAACAGGATCGCCATAAAAAAGGAGGGCCCCGATTTTGCCTGTGCGGATCATAATTTCATGCCTCGCTGTTTTCTTATTATGTGGGTGTGCAGGGACGAAGAAAATGCCGGAACCGATCGTAGCCTTCATCGCAGATGACAGCCACGCCCATCACCGGCGTCAGATCCTGGATCTCGCTTCAGGGGAAGCCGTTTCTTTCAGCGATTTGATCGATCGCCTTGAATCTTTTGATGTCATTTTCGTTGGGGAGGTCCACACCAATGCAGAACATCACCTGATCCATGTGCAGATTCTACAGTCCCTGATAAATGTTGATCCGGATCTATTGATAGGTGTCGAGTTTTTCTGTCGGGATCAACAGGATCTCCTTGAACGCTACTTTTCCGGGGATATGGATGAAGAGGCTTTTCTGGAAAATATCCAATGGAGAAAAACATGGGGATATCCATATCACCTGTACCGGCCGCTGTTACTCACTGCCAGGCGGGAAGGAGCGACGGTGATTGGCCTCAATGTACGCAGGGACATTGTACGGAAAGTGGCAAGAGAAGGTCTGGCCGGTCTGGATGAGGAAGAAAGGTCCGGTATTCCCCGGGTAATGGATTTGAACGATGAAGCTCACAGGGCGTATGTGCGGGAAGCGTATGAACGTCACTGTCATGGAAATCTCAAAGAATTTGAATTTTTCTACGAAGCCCAGACGGTTTGGGACGAGACAATGGCCGAGACGATCGCCGGGGCCGTTGGAAAGCACGGAAAGAAAATGGTCGTGTTTTTGGGAAACGGCCACATTATGAATAAATTCGGCGTTCCTGACCGCACACGGAGACGCATTCCAATTTCCTTTGCGACGGTTATCCCCTATCCTCTTGGGGAAACGACCACCCTGGAGAAAGGGATGGCGGATTATGTCTGGTTGACCGGTCCATGAACCGGGAAGAATGCCGGGCGTTGCAAACGGATGGACAGCAGGGTGGAAGAACGAAAAGTTTGAATTCTGTCCAGATTGGAGGTGCGCTGTAATGGAGGGGCTTCAGGTAGAACTTCAGATCAATCAGAAATCCCGTGAAAAGGAGCCTCCAGCGGGGCTGGGAATAATGAAACCGGATTGCCTGGCGGCAGTTTCTTTCCACCGTACCATGCCGGGCTATGCCCCGACCCCCCTGGTGCCTCTCCCCGGCCTCGCCGGAATGCTCGGCATAGGAAGCATCTGGGTAAAAGACGAGTCGAAACGTTTCGGGCTCAACGCATTCAAGGTACTAGGCGCTTCGTATGCCATGGGCAAGCTGGCGGCCCGTCGTCTGGGACTCGATCCGGATGGTTTTGGATTCGAGGATTTGAGAAGCGGAACCCTGGGGGATTTAACTTTTGCAACCGCCACCGACGGCAATCATGGCAGAGCCGTTGCTTGGACCGCCCGCCGGCTCGGATGCCAGGCGGTTGTCTATCTTCCCTCAGCTACAGCCTGCGCCCGGGTAAAGGCCGTGGAAAGCGAGGGGGCTGAGGCGGTGATGGTAGAAGGAACATACGACGAGGCAGTGCGGCTGGCCGCAAAGGAATCGAGTGAACGGGGCTGGATCC
>DSCZ01000509.1 GCA_011048855.1 Desulfobacteraceae bacterium
GCGCACCACCGCGTCCTGGTTCGGCAACCAGACACGGCACACCGTCTGCCCCCACAAGGTCTGTTCTTCGAGACACAAGCAGGCGCTGTTATGAACGGTGCTGTATTGCCAGAGGGATTCCATCAGGTATTCGCCCCGGCAAGTTCAAGCAATTTCCCCCGAAAGTAAACGAAACTCGGGGATGCGTTATTGGCAACATCCATGTGAGGGGCGATTTTTTCAGCCCACTGCGACTTCTCCGCACCGACAGCCTGCCACCCCTTAGCAATAAGTGCGGCCGCTCCCCCGTGATAAACGGCATCGGCCAAACGCTCCCATGTCTTGCAGATGGAATCGTTTACGTAGGTGTTCAGGACGGCATCTTTGGCCTTCGGGTAAGCTGATTTGATCGCCGGGATGTCACCAAGAAACCATGCTTCGCCCTCTTCAATGGCTATGCAAAAGCGGGTTTCCGGCCTGGGATTGCAGGCATTCAGAATGGCGAGGAGTTCCTGGCGGAAGGCCTTCAGGCACTTTACATCAAGATCACAGACCAGTACGACCGCCGCCGAATAGTCGGCTGGATAGTTGGCGAAGGTTTTACCGTAACCACGAAGAAGCTTGGGAAGCTGATCAAGCAGGACGCGCTTGCCGGCATCTCCGTTTGCTGTCAGATTCTTCGGGATGCGACCAATCCCTTTATAGGGGTGGACATTGAAAGTATGCTCATCGCCGATAATCTTAGGAACCAGGATGTCGAGCGCTTTTTTGCCGGACTGATCTTCAACGAGGATCTCAAAATGCATCCAATCACCTCGCATCCAGATAATCGCTGTACCAGAGCCCGCCCAATAGCAACCCTTCGGCCACCATGTTTTTGACGATGACGTCGTCACTCGCTCTGCGTATGGTTGAAAATCCGTCCGGCCCCTTTTCAAGAATCCACACCTCGTCCGGCTCCAGGGCATCTACGAAATATGGTTGATGGGTCGTGATGAAAACCTGCGAGCCGCCTTTGCGCCCGGTGGCATGCTCACGAAATTCAATTGCCAAGGATTCAAGCAGTTTGTGGTACAGGCCATTTTCCGGTTCTTCAATACATAAAAACGGAGGGGGGGTTGGGTCTTCAAGCAAGAGAAGATAGGCAAACACCTTCAGAGTTCCGTCGGACATCTGTTGAGCATAAAACGGGTCCTGAAACCCCTTGTCGTTGAAGCGGAGCAGCAGCCGGCCATCGTTGGTTTTTTCGGTATCTATCTTTTCTATACCGGGAATCTTTCCGGCAATCCTGTTCAGGATGGATTGAAAACGCCTGGGGTGCTCCCGCTCCATGAACTGCACGACGTTCCCGAGATTGTCGCCGTGGATATTGAGATGTTTCTGCGGGCCGGCAAGCGGCAGGCTCCGTGCGGCGTCGGGCGTGAAGTAGCTGAGATACCAACCTTCGATAAAGCGACGGAAGGCCGAAATTCGCGGATGCTGCTTCAGGGAACCCAAGGTGGCAATACCCAGCTTGCGTCGGTCTTCCAGCTCAACAAGCTCCGTCTCTTTAGATTCCTCTTTGGCCTGGCCGGATTTAAGCGATTCCATCAGCCCAAAAAGATCGAATTCTCCCTTGGCCTCATCAATTTGTCGACCTTCCTGTTTACCTTTCCAAACAACACCTTTCCCGCTGTTCAAAACCAGAAAGGAGAATGGCCAGCCATGTTTTTGTCCTTTCCGCCGTTGCCTGAGCCGCTCCTTGAGAACATAGGGACGCCCCGTTTCATCGAGGTCAATTGACAACTCATAGGTGATGGGACGAGCGTTGCCATCTTCCTTGTAGTACACCTCGAACTCGAGTGGTCCGCTTTCCCCCTGGGTCAATATTTTCGCAAATCCTCCACGCCCTCGGGCATCACACGCTTCCTCGACCCCCGACTTCAGGCAATCCGCCAGGAATCCGAAGGCGTCGAACAGCGTACTTTTGCCAACCCCATTTTTGCCGATAACGGCCGTCATCGGCGTAAGCGGATCGGCTTGCTGCTGATTCCACAGCCGACCAAGCGTGATGTCCTTCAACGCCCTGAAATTCTTTATTCTGAAGCCTTCTATCTTGGCCATTACACGCCCCCCTCGTCTCTTCGATACACCGCTTTTGCTTTTTCGAGAAAGCGCTCTCTCGAGCTATCACCGGACACGGCGTAATCATACTCATGGAGTAGTTCTCGAAGCGGCAACCAGACACGGCACACCGTCTGCCCCCACAAGGTCTGTTCTTCGATGACCTTGCATGCGCTGTTATGAACGGTGCTGTATTGCCAGTGAGACGTCACAGCAACCGCCCTCTAC
>DSCZ01000158.1 GCA_011048855.1 Desulfobacteraceae bacterium
GAAAAATAGGGTTAAAAATTATTCCTTATCGGTTTCCGGGCAGGATTCGAGCTCGATCAGAGGATTCTCGGAATCGACCAGGTCGCCGGCAGCTGCGAATATCTTCTTTACCACTGCATCAAAGGATGCTTTGATCTCATTTTCCATTTTCATGGCTTCTACGATGGCCAGTGTCTGATTTTTGTGGACAGATTCCTTTTCCTTAACATTGATCTTAATGACTTTTCCCGGCATCGGAGGCTTTACAAACCGGAGGTCTTCCTGGGATTCATCCCCCCCTCTGAAACCGCCGCTCTCTTCAACCACATCCTCCACGATGAACCGTCTGCCTCCTATATTAATATGCCTGGTGTTTCCCTGCCTGGAGATATGAATGATCCGGGATCTTCCATCTAAAAGAACAGAGATACAATCAGGAGCAATCCGCTGGATATCCAGTTCCATTTCATGATCTTCATCTTTGAAAACAAACATTTTTTCTTTTTTCTCTAGAGAAAAAGAACGAAGGCATCCGTCCACTTTGAATTCATATTTCACTTTACTTACCTCCGATATGCCATTTCCCTATAGTCTTCCAGGGAGAATCTATTCCTTTTTTACCTGAGCCGGAACCAGACCTCTGATCACAAGAAACCAGCTCATCATAAGCGGCTGCTATTGCAGCCAAACGCTGCAGCTCAATTGGTTTCTCCTTAGACTTCCAGTCTTTGAAATGTGTATTCAGGAAACCTGTTGTAGTATCTCCTGCCCTGAAACTGGGATGAGTGATGATATCCTTTAAGAATTCGATCCCGGTTTGAATGCCCAGAATCACGTAGCTGTCCAGGGCTTTTTCCATGCGGCGGCAGCACATTTCTCTGTCTTCCGCCCATACGATCAGTTTTGCCAGAATGGGATCATAGAAGATCGGAACACTCCATCCGCTGTAAATACCGCAGTCATGCCTGATTCCAGGACCGGAAGGCTCTTTGAATAATAGAATTTTTCCCGAAGAAGGAAGAAAATTATTGACCGGGTCCTCAGCATAGATCCGGCACTCGATGGCATGCCCTATCTGCTTCAGCCTCTCCTGCTTTAAAGCCAACTTTTGGCCGGCTGCGATCTGAATCTGATTCTGGACAAGATCGATCCCGGTGGTTAATTCAGTAACCGGGTGCTCCACCTGAAGCCGGGCATTGACCTCCAGGAAATAGAAATTCTTATCCTTATCCAGGAGAAACTCAACCGTACCGGCGTTGTTGTATTTTGCGGTTTTAATGACCTTGACAGCGGTATCGCCCATACGGCGGCGCAGCTCAGGATCCAGAGCGGTCGAAGGTGTTTCTTCGATGATCTTCTGATGGCGCCTCTGGATAGAGCATTCTCTTTCAAATAGATGGACAGCATGGCCAAAATTATCCGCCAGCACCTGGAATTCCACATGCCTGGGTTCTTCGATGAATTTTTCAAGATAAACGGATTCATCGGCAAAGGCAGCCTTAGCCTCACGCATGCCGGCTTCCAGCGCCGGAATCAATTCATCCACAGCAAAGGCGATCCTCATCCCCTTTCCCCCGCCTCCGGCTGAAGCCTTGATCATGACTGGATACCCTATTTTCTCCGCTTCCGGCACATAGGCATTTACATCCTTTCGAATCCCCTTCATCCCGGGGATAATGGGAATCCCAGCCTTTTCCATGGCTTTACGGGCCCGGATCTTATCTCCGACCAAATCCATAGCGTTTGAGTTGGGCCCGATAAAAACTATGTTTTCGTCCTCGCATCGCCTGGAAAAAAGTGCATTCTCCGCCAAAAAACCATAGCCGGGATGAATCGCTTCGGCTCCGGTTTTATGCACAGCCTCCATGATCGCTTCGATATTAAGATAGCTGTCCACAGCCGGGGCCGGGCCTATCCACACGGCCTCATCAGCTAGCTGGACATGAAGACTTTCCCTGTCCGCATCCGAATAGACAGCCACTGATTCGATCCCCATTTCACGGCAGGCCTTGATCACCCTGACCGCTATCTCACCTCTATTGGCAATTAATATTTTTTTGAACATGGGTCAATCCTCGTCTTTTTGATTCACTTCATTGATTCTCTGTGGATCAAACTTCATCCAAACACCATATCCTTGGAACTTCTTATTTTTTAGGCTTTACCCAGGAAGGAGCGCGTTTTTCCAAAAAAGCAGCCATTCCCTCCTGGCCTTCCCGGCTGATCCGCAAATTAGCGATCATACGGGCGGTAAACTCCTTGGCTTCTTCCATATCCATTCGCGGCACCCGGAAGATCAATTCCTTGCAGTTGGCGATCGCTTCAGGACC
>DSCZ01000463.1 GCA_011048855.1 Desulfobacteraceae bacterium
CCTGGGATTATGGGAAGTAAAACCCCGTCCACCTCCCAAAGCGAAACAACCACCACAAAATGTCCATATAGATTATTCAGGTTCCCAGGTCCCACCCTGTGATGATGATCTTTACTACGATCCGGATTACCCTCTTGAGGCATATGACCAGAGTTAATCCGTGATTTTAGCCGCATGGCTGTTCTTTGAAAGCCAACCTCGGAATCTCGGGGAGTAGTATCGCTGGATTACGCCCAAGTAGCGCCAATTTTCGTAAATTCTCATTCTTTGAAGGCCTTCTCCTACTGACGCTTCTATTTCTCTAACAACCCACCACCATCCTCCCTTTTCCCTATACAGTATGTTGTGGTCCGTTTTTTCCTTGACACCATCCAGAATTCCCGCTTACACTTCCTCGCAAAAGCGAATTCTTATCATCCAATTCTTATCATCCATCGACGGGCGATAACCGGGCATTTCACCTTCAGAAGAAAAAACACCTGTGCTTCTACTCCCGCCAGGCTTTCATAGTTTCCCTGACCTTTGCTCACTATAACGTCCGCGGTCTCAAAAATGTCCAGGAATTCCCGCGAGCATCTCTTCAGGATTGTCCCGGGGGCATCGCATCCGGAAGAAACAATCCGGGCGATTTCTCCGAGGCCGCTTTTTTCGGCGTCTTCGATTGTCGCATCGTTGATGATCGGGGCTCCTCGTACGGCATAAATCACATCTTTCCCGACCGTTTCAATCAATATTTTATCGAAAACCGTCTCGCCAGCGTTGTCTCCCAAGTAAAGAAGGCTGTGCGCCGATTCGAGTCTATGTCGGAAGGATTCATAATCGTCTATCGAAAGATCCTGGGAAAGAAAACTGTCCATTTCCCGCATAAGATCAAAATTCGGATCAGCGCCGGGATCGATGATATTCCCCGCTATCGCCACCATAACCGCGGTCCGAAGAGGATCCTCCGAACGTTCAACAAGCGATTTGAGCTCAGGATAAAAAGACTTCGCCTTTTCAATGCTTCTTTCCTTATAAACCTCGAAAGGGTCAGCCCTGCCGGTCACCTCCCGCACCACCCGGTAAATCAATCTTGCGGTTTCAGGCGGGGAACTGTTCAGCGGGATACCCGGCACGAGTTCTGCGACCCTGTCCAGGACCTCCTTGATCTTCGATTCATCATTCGTGGCCTCACGTGCTGCGAAAAGAGCCTGCCGGAAAAAACATGGGATACATTCCAGATACGTGTTCATCCCCTGAAACTCCTTTCTTGCATCACAGTTCAGCGGTTTCGTAACTCTTCGCAGCCTCTCGCAGGCGATGTGCAACCGGGGGAAAAATGCCGATCCAAGTGCTCGCAGGCCAGTTGGTAGATCTCAGCAATCCGGGCGGAGTCACCGGGAAGAACTTCGCGGATTTTTTCTAGGTACTTCTTATCCCGGACAATCTGAAATGTTCTGGGGAAATTCATGTCGTAGATCCACCCGATCTGAAGCAGTTTGAAATCATTCAATGTTTTGAGATCGGCCATCCGAACGAGCCTGCCGTTAATGAGGGCCTCAAAGACCGAATCGGAAACCCCGTCACCTTCGGGCAGGTCAAGTTCGATGGTCCGGTTGCGGCCGTTGGCCGCATTGCGGTAGTATTCGGTCACGACCCTCAGGATATCCACCTTGTCCGCATCCCTGAGGAGCTTTATAAAAAACAGGCTCCGCTCCGTTTCTCCTGCAGGCAACACTGCGCGATTATGACATTCCACCGCCCGGATGACAATCTCGGCCCCTGCAGGGTCGACGTCCCTGAGAACACCTTCGGCCTTGATGACCCTCACCCCGAGTGCGGCATGGTCTTCCGATTTGTGATCCGCGAATGTCCGATACCTCCTGTATTGCTCGAATCGCCCGATATCGTGCAGCAAAGCGGAAACCTCGGCAATGCACAGATCCTCGGCCCCCAAACCGAGACTCCCTCCGATATCGAGGATCGCTTCACATACCCTGCGGGTGTGCTCCGCCTTTAAATCCACGTTTTCCTGCACGATGGTATCATTGGAGGAAAATCGCTCGATATAATCCTCGAACCAAACCTTCAGCCTCGATATATAGCTGGAGTTCATTTAATCTGAAGTTTCACGGTTTTTTCTGGGCGCTTGCGCCGTTTCGCCCGCGCCGACCTTTGCCAGGGCGGAAAGAGGCGCACGAAAACATTGGTTCATCCGGTTCTTGCGTACATAGGGGTTGAAAAAAATAGACAATCAGGTTCTCCTCTTTGGTGAAGTGCAATTCATTGAAGGAGGAGAGCCATCATGTCCACAAGTATTTTGTATCAC
>DSCZ01000466.1 GCA_011048855.1 Desulfobacteraceae bacterium
AGATCAAATCCCTGTTCAGTGCCGACCCTTCTGTGCCGAGAAGGTTCAATCCCGGGGTGTTGGGCGACATTTTCACATTCTGGACCCCGGCGGCCCATGAAACGGTCTTCGGATCCGTGTACCAGCTTCCGCCGGGCCACTGGATGAGGGTGGACAGTTTGGGGGTGCACGCTCCCCAACAATACTGGGACATCCCCTTGTGCCCCGATCCCGACGGCTCTGTTTCCGAAAAGGAGTACGCCGCCGGACTGCGCGACCTCCTCATTGACGCCGTCCGCCTGCGGCTGCGGGCAGATGTCCCGGTCGGGGCCTATTTGAGCGGCGGTCTCGATTCTTCCGCCATCACCTCCCTGATCAAGCATTTCACCAACAATCCCCTTAAAACCTTTTCCGTGGCTTTTGCCGACAGGGTTTATGATGAACGGGATGAACAGGACCGCATGGTCCAATACCTGAACACGGATCATCATGAAATTGTCTGCGGCTACCAGACCATCGGCTCTGTATTTCCGGACGTCATCTGGCATGCCGAGGTCCCGATCCTGCGAACGGCCCCGGCACCGATGTATGTCCTGTCCGGCCTGGTCCGGCAGAATACGTACAAGGTTGTCCTGACCGGCGAGGGTTCCGATGAGATTTTGGGCGGATATGACATTTTCAAGGAGGCCAGGATCCGTTCCTTTATCCATAAAAACCCGGACTCCGCCCTGCGGCCCCTGCTGCTGAAGCGGCTCTATCCGTATCTTGCGCTTTCCCCCACCAGGTCGGCCGAATACGCCCGCCAATTTTTTGATACCGATGGCGATGTCGATGACCTGTTTTACGCCCATCGGCCGCGCTGGAAAACGACCCGGGGAACCCAGACATTTTTTTCCGATTATGTGGCCGAGGCCGCCGGCCGGCCGGAAGAACGACTGGATTACCTTGCCCCGTCGCTGCAGGGTCTCGATTATTTCCTGCGCGCCCAGTACGTTGAAGCAAAACTGCTGCTGGGGAATTATCTTCTTTCTTCCCAAGGGGACAGAATGGCCATGGCCCATTCCGTGGAGGGACGGTATCCCTTTCTGGACCACCGGGTCGTGGAGTTTGCCGGACGGATACCGGCAAGGCTGAAAATGAAGGTGCTGAACGAAAAGAATATCCTCAAGCAGGCCGTGGCCGATATCCTGCCGGATGACATTCTCCGCCGAAAGAAGCAGCCCTACATGGCTCCTGACATTCTGAGTTTCTTTGGCGACAACGAGCCGGAATATCTGCCTTATTACCTGTCGGAGGACATGCTCAAGGAGGCGGGAATCTTCAAACCAACCGCGGTGGCGGGGCTTGTTGCCAAGTGCCGAAAAAAAAACCGGCAGGGGTTCAAGGAAAACATGGCCTTTGTCGGCATCCTGTCAACTCAGATTGTTTATGACAAGTTTTTAAAGAATTTTGCCCTTTCCATGCCTGATAGGCTTGAAAATGTCAAAGTATTTGCCGATGATAAGGATGGGGATGTATGAACCCAGACGGGAAATGTGGCTGATAACTGGGTGACCCACGATTTTCCGTCATTTCGACCGCAGGGAGAAATCTGCCTGACATTGTGGAACGAGATTTCTCACGTTTGTTCGAAATGACAGGATGGCCATCGCTCTTTGTCATTTCGACCGCAGGGAGAAATCTCCTCGCATTGTGGAACGAGATTTCTCACATTCGTTCGAAATGACAAGATAAGTCTACGATTTTCCGTCATTTCGACCGCAGGGAGAAATCTCATTGCGCCGAACATGGATTTTTTCGCATTCTTTCAGAATGGCCAAGGAACCTCTTGTAATCTAAGGCCATTTCTCGAATACATAGACGATGCCCAACGACCGCAGCTATTACGTTTACCTTTTGACCAACAGGAATAACGGTGTCATGTATGTTGGAGTCACCAACAACCTGATCCGCAGGATTGATGAACATCGGAATAAAGTGGTGAAAGGTTTTACAGAAAAATTCAATGCTTACAAGCTGGTCTATTTCGAGGAAACAAGTGATATTGGATCAGCTCTTGCAAGAGAAAAAGAAATAAAAAAATGGCGGAGGGAAAAAAAGAATGAACTGGTTCACTCTGTTAATCCAGAATGGAAGGATCTGTGGAGTGAGCTTTTGTAGTTCTGCTACCTCAGCGCAGTAATTTCGACCGCAGGGGAGAAAATTTTGGCTCCTCAGCAAAATCTGTGGGTGAACTTAGGCATGGGTAGATCTCCAAGCGAATGATACAAGGCGATTTTAAGCATATCATACGTTCTGAAACCGTAGGCTCGTTTCGTAATCACCTTGG
>DSCZ01000616.1 GCA_011048855.1 Desulfobacteraceae bacterium
AATTGACGACCGCCATTTTTTTACCCAAGCCCTTTCAACAACGGATGACTTTGCCGACGTGAGCGGCCAGGATCAGGCAAAAAGGGCTTTGGAAATAGCTGCGGCAGGCGGCCATAACATCCTAAAGATATATAAGGTTTTATTGTATCTCAGCATGACGCTTCAGGTAGAGCAATCGCAATTTTCGTGAGCCTTTGAAGCGAATGCGGACCTTGTCAATGTACTTGCTGGCCATGTGCTTAACAATTCCCGGTTCGACCTCTTCAAATTCGATGTATTTTTCTTGGAGCGGGTAAATGTCAATCCGATCAACAAGGCTTCTAATCTCTCGCTGTAAGCGAAGCCTCAAAGCAATTCTATCTTTCTCTGCCGCTCCATCCAATATGCCGTAAAGCTCCATTGCCCGGTCGATGTTCGCTTGCAGATTGATCCTCTGCTGTTCCAGTGCGGTGATTTCCTGCGCATGGTCGATGTTTTCCGATTCAATCCGCGCCAGTTCTTCATACCGATGGGAAAGACCTTTTTCAAGTGTTTCCCTGACCCGCTTATCCCCGGTCGTAGCGATGGAATCCGTTAGATTAACAATCTCGGTTTCCAGTTCCGTCAGACGCTGTTGATTGGCTGATACTGCCATTCTGAGAAGATCAAGCTGTGATTCCAATTCGCTGTTATTCGGAACCAGCAGTGTTATGTCCAGTTCCTCGAAGTTCTGGAAAAAAAGCTGTTCAAATTCATCGTAGCGAATCGGCTTTGCCTGACAGGCACGGAGTCGTTTTGCAATATCACATACAAGGTATTGACTACCCTTCGGCGGTTTCCCTTTATCAACGAAGTGCAACGCTCCGCCACATAATCCGCACTTGGCAAGGTGGGTGAATAGATTCGTGGCTTTTCCTATCCGGCCTCCGCCACGACCAAGAAGCTTACCATTGGCCTTGATGATTCCTTGAACATGATGAAAAAGATCGCTGTCAATCACCGGTGGGAAGTAATCCTTGATCGGTTCTCCGATGGGTTGACGTTTCCGCTCAATAAGCATATGTGGTTGAAATTCGCCTATGACAGAACGATTTCGCAGTATCTTTTCAATATAGCTCTTACGCCATCCCCCGGCTTTATTCCTTCCATCTTGAGGGGGTTTCCATAGCTTCGGGTTGTCGTTCAATTCTCGTTCAATCATGTGGGTTGATTTACCCCCGGCCTTCATACGAAATATGGCCTTTACTGCCGCCGCTACCTCTGGAATTAACTCGAATTTCGCCCGATCCTTTGACAGGCAAATCCATCCCGGCGTTTTCGCCGTCATGGGTTGTTCGTGAATACGGGCGCGTTTCTCTTTCCACGCCGACGAAAGACGTTTAGCCTTTGTCGCTGATTCTTCATGCGCCCTTGCCATCATCGCAATGGAGACAATTAACTGCGTCCAGTTCCGCGTGATGGATTCCTCGCTGTAGGTCATTCCGTCTTGAAGCGTGACAAGTGTAATCCCGGCCTTTATGATGCTGGTGAATTGATTCAGAGCGTCCAACACTTGTTCCCGGCTCAACCTGTCCATGTTTTCGACAAGAAGAACTGACCCCTTTTCGATCTTTCCCGCTTCAACTAGTTTTAGGAAGGCTCCGAGTGTGCCCTTTGTCTTGTGCTGTCCGTGGTATGCCGACAATCCCCGGTCTGTCATCCGTAACGAATCATCCAATGTCAGGCCGTGTTGCGTGGCGTATTGTTCTGATAAGGCGGTCTGTCGCCTGGTGGAATCTCCCTTTTCCTGCTCTGGGCTGGAAAAGCGAATATATGAATATGCTTTTGCCATTACTCCACCTTCACAAATGCCATCGTCGTTTGGAGTAGTGTATCATAATCACCGGACGTTGCCTGTGTGATGTAGTCGTCAATAAATGCTTTATCATAGCCAGCGTCCCGTAATGCCTGACATACTTTGCCCAAAATGTAATAGGCGTTGCCGTTCTCACCGAGCAGCTTGGCCTTGACATTCGTGATTGGTTGTGGTGTACTCATGTTGAATCTCCTTCCTTGGTTAAAGGGTTTGGGGTTTCTTGGCCTCTCTGAAGTTGCCGCTTCAGAGGGGCTACTTTTTCTTTGGCTGGGGTGCCTTCGTGATCTGCTGAACCCGGTATAATGTCCATGGTTGACCTGCTATCGTAGGCACTCCTTCAGCGTTGAAAATGTCGGCTATCTGTTGCCAGGTCCGACGTTTGCCATTCTTCGTCCTTCGGCGTAGTGCTGATATTCTGCGTAGCAGGGCCTTTCCTTCTTCGGTATCCCGATAACCGGTCCGGCCTCC
>DSCZ01000442.1 GCA_011048855.1 Desulfobacteraceae bacterium
ACCGTGGTTTTAGCAGAAGAATCAGCATGAAGGGATGCCACACTATCGGGGTCCACCATTTCAAGTTCGTATATCAGGTTCACGCCGTTGTCGGCTCCCTGGCCGGTATATCCGCTGCCAATTTCCTCTACAATTGTTTTAGCTGTAGTATCGGCATCATTTAGTTCAATACGAGTCTTAACAGCACTACCAAGGTCCCCAGAGCCGGAAGATTCGCCTGTAGGCGCATCGGCAGCCGCTTTGACATATAAGTTGTATCCTGCTGGGATGTTGTTAGCGTCATCGATATACACGTTGATAATTCTTTGCTTCCCTGAACCATCAACAATGGAGGTATAATTGAGGTACGAGCTGTTGTCATACCCGACATCATTCGTGGATCCGTCATTGGGTTCGATATAAAAAGGGTCGCCCGCTGCACCGCCGACACCTCCAATTGTAAAACTAACAGAATTTTCAGACACTCCGATCAGGGCGACTTCATTCACGGTAATCGTCACATCATGCGACGTTATGTCGCTTTCAGCTACCACTGTACCTGCCGGAACGGCAACGGAGGTAATGGCACACGCTAAAAACAATAACTTTTTCATAATTTTCCTCCATGATTATGTTAAAAGAAATTTATACATATATTTAAATCAACAGAAACATTTACACTTTTTCAACAACCATATAATCATTTTATATAAAAACTTTTGCCATAATAGCAGATTAAATATTAATATGCAAGTACAATATCTTATTTAATCGAAAAATTAGAATAAAACCGTACTCTGCCATTACCGGAGACGGATCATGAGATCGGCCGTCTTCAATGGCCACCCTGCGTTTATAAAAATCTGCAGGAGCGACATCCTTATGGTCCGGGCCAAGCGCGGTAATGAAACCGCGCCTACAGGTGTATTTCCGATGACGCCCGCACTCCCGTAGGTCGGGTTTCCATACCCGACACCTTTTTTATAGGTTGAGGACTCGAAGGGATTTTGACTCGCGCGGAGACGCAAAGCCGCAAAGAACAGCAAGAACAGCAGGAAGCGGATACTCATCGGTGAATGACGATGAGGATATTCGCCCGGGAAAATAAACACGTTCATTTTCCCGAACGAACATCCCCATCTACCCCTGTGCCGGTGCACCGGTGCCCTCTGAGCGAGTGTTCACCGATGAGACACTTTACCGATTTTGGCTCAAGGCCACTTTCGGTAACTTTTACCGCTTTCGGCCTTGGGCTGTTTTCGGTAAAAAGACCATTCGGACAGGAGTGCTGCCCGTTGCTTTATGTTTCATGTTCTGTGGGAGCGGATTGTATCCGCGAAATCCTTCAGTGCTTTACACGGCGGCAAGGCGTGGAAATCCGCCCTGGATCCACCCCGGTTCCTGCAGTTCAATGAGTTGACTATCCCAGAATGGAGGGGTTCATATTCAACAGAAATAGGTTGAGGGCGCACGCATAAGCGATCCAGACGAAATAGGGGACCAAAAGGAGGGCGGCGGCCGGGCTGATCCGCCTGAAGGCGATGATTGTAAAGAGGATGAGAATCCAGAGAAGCAGTGCATCCGCCAGGGCGAGCGCCCCCTGCCGCCAGGCGAAAAAAAGCCATGTCCACAAGGCGTTGACTGCAAGCTGAACGATGAAAAGGATGAGCGGCGCTGCGGCCCCGCCCCTGAAGCCCCGTACGCGCCAGACCAGCCATGCGGAAATGCCCATGGCGGCATAAAGAATTGACCACACAGGGGCGAACAGCCAGCCGGGCGGCGCCCAGGCGGGCCGCACCAGGTCGCTGTAGAAGCTGCCTGCATCGGCCGAAGCGATACCGCCGAGAGCGGCGGCGATGAAAGTGAGAAAAAGCCAGCCCAAAAGGCCAAGTGCCTGATTCAATAGAGGCTTGGGAGATGTCTGAAACATGACGATCACCGCAGCGGGCTTGAACTTCCGGAAGGCGATTCAATGAAATCCAGCCCACGGTTGAGGGTTCTTTTTTATTCTTGGATAATACAAACGTTTTCGATATTTTTAAAGGCCAAAATAGAGCCGGTGAATTCGTTCAAAAAAAGAGGGCCCCGGCCGGGAGCCCTCATTTTTTTGTGTTTTATCTACAACCTGAATCAGAACAGGCCGGATACTTTGCCCGTGTTTACATCTACATCGACTCTCCTGAATGCCGGGTTGGATCCGGTGCCGGGCATCAGGCTGATGGTTCCGGCACAGGGGCACAGGAACTTGGCGCCCGAATAGATCAAAACGTCCCTGATCGGAAGCCGCCATCCCTTGGGCACGCCCTTAAGGG
>DSCZ01000396.1 GCA_011048855.1 Desulfobacteraceae bacterium
ATGCTGACAGGGGTGCCATCCGCCTTCAAAACAAGGATAAAAGGGATTTCCTTCCATTCGAATCCCGGTGGAGCCATTTCTGAATCTGGATCATCTGCCTTTCGGTCGTAATACTCTTTCAATGCCTGAAGAATCATCCTCGCACCTCCTCATCGTGACGATCAGGGACCTTGATTACACCGTTTTCCATTTTTGCTCGGAAAAAGAGCGGGCTCGGATCGGCAGGGTCACTGTAATCGAGGTCATAGAGCATCCAGCCCAGATCTCTTGTCTCTGAAATGGGTACAGCAGGTTCGGCTTCCGCATCTACCAAAAGAAATTGGGCGGCAAATTCACGGCAGCCGAGATAAGGTTGATGAAAACACTGCCCTTTCCGAGCTCGGCGTTCAAACATCGCGGCATATTTGGCCGGGGTCTCATCCATGCGGCGTTCACTCGCTTCTTCATTGAGCAAATACTCTGGCACGGGGTTGTACACTGCGGGTCGTTTTTCCGGGGGGATAAAATCGAACTCAGCATAGATTCGATATTTCACGTCACGCAGAAAAAGTCCTGCCCGCTGCTGGCGTTCATCCTCGACAATTATTGCCCGCTTTCGCGGTGAAGCTACAGCCCCAACCTCATTTCTCCGCACTGATATCCATTTAATCGGTGCCAGCACTTCGATTCGTTTTACACGCCAATAGATCGCTGGTTTCCAGAGAATGGAATCAAAAACGGCGCGTGCGGCGGATGGCGTGATCACATCGTAGCTCACACGCTCCACTTTCATTTCAGGGCGAGTAAAGCAGGCGTAAGGGCCACTAACCTCCAGACAGAATCCTTTCATGTTTACCTCTCACACTTTTTGTTTAAATCAGCAAGTCTTCCGGGGGCCAACCACAATCAAACAAGTCCAGCCCACGGCATAAGTCATATCGGCCGATCCAGCACCAAAATCCAGGCCAAATCTCTTCCACGAGGCCATTTACCTTTGCTTTTAAGAAATCGTTTTTTGATAAGTTAACGATATAACGTTGCATTTTGCGCATACTTTCACGTGTCGGCCCAATATGTCTCAATTCATTCAACCATTTCCCGCTTTCCTGAAATTCAATAAATACTGGTTGTTGAGCCTGATCGTCGATGAGTTTGAATTCATTTGCCGCAGTACGAAAATGAATCTTCGGGACATCATTGACTAGCCGGTCTTTAAGCCACCCAGAACCGGTATTATTGACCTTGGAGTAGTAACAAAGGAAATAGGAAGTTAATACTTCAGGACGATTCGGGTCCAAATCAGCCAGGGAATAAAGTTCTCGGGTCGTGTTTTCACCCTTAAGCAGCAGTCCGCGTGGTGCGGCTTTAGGTGGAACAAAGACATGTACCTGGCCCAGCTTGCCCTTTTCGTTAAGCTTCCCCTCGCGGTTGCAGCGCCCTGCGGCCTGGATTATGGAATCCAGTCCGGCCAGCGCCCGATACACAACCGGAAAATCGATATCTACGCCAGCCTCAACCAGTTGGGTGCTAATGACATGCGTTTGCACGCCAGTTTTGAGTCTTTCTTTAATCGCTCTAATCACTTCGGAACGATGCTCACCACACATAAGCGCCGAAAGATGAAATGTGCCCTTCGGCATGAGGTTGAAAAGATCGTGGCAATCGCGGCGGGTATTTACTACGCAAAGGGCCTGATCGTGTTGCTGCAGTTTTTCCGCTAAATCGACCCAACTACACGGACTCGAAAGATCTGGCGGCATCTCTATTCGGGTTCGATTGAGACTGGCATAAAGACTTGGCGGATTCGAAGAGATTTCCGCGGGCTGGTCCAGGTTTTTCAAAACCGGTTGTGTTGCAGTTGCAAGAATCATTGTCACGCCATAATGCCGGATGAGTTGGTTCATAACATCGACGCACGGGTCCAACCTTTCAGGTGGCAATAATTGAGCTTCATCAAGAATGACCACGCTATTTACGATATTGTGCAACTTGCGGGTCCGTCGTGGTTTCGCTCCAAAAAGAGACTCGAAGAACTGAACGTTCGTGGTTATGATGATCGGTGCGTCCCAGTTCTCCGAAGCCAAACGAGATCTCTGGGTTTCCCTCTCAGGATCGAGATTGCTGTGATGTTCGACGATATTGCCGGCGCCGAAGATATCCGCAAGTGTTTGCGCTGTCTGCTCAATAATGCTGGTATAGGGAATTACATAGATGATGCGTCTCATGCAATGTTTCACCGCATGATCCAGCGCAAAGGCCATCGCCGACAGTGTCTTTCCACCACCGGTCGGTACGGTGAGAGAAAAAAGG
>DSCZ01000449.1 GCA_011048855.1 Desulfobacteraceae bacterium
GTGAGCAAAACATTGCCGTAGTGGCCGCTTGTGTGTTTTATCGTGGGCCCCGGCAAAGCTTTATAGCCGGTTTTTTCAGCGAGGAAATCCATCTGCGCCGATTCTCCTCTGCCGTCGGAGCGGTTGTCGACCTCCTGGAGACCTATCACATCCGCGTTTATTTCCCCGATCACCGTTGCAATACGTTCTGGATCACGCCGCCGGTCCAGTCCCACGCACTTATGAATGTTATAAGTAGATATGCGTAATATAGTCAAGATATACCATTTTTTGCTTCGTTATAATTTTTTATTTTGGGGTTTTTTTATCAAGAATCTTTGATTTAACAATGAAAATTGCGCCAACGATTGCAGCCGCTAAAATTGAAAGCAACGCAAAACTCCCGGGACCCGGGTCCTTGACCGCGGCTTCTATTTGATGTTCGAACAGCGTGATTACGATAATGCCGGGAGCCATCCCGAGAATGGTTCCAAGTACAAAATCGACCAGGCGGATATGGCTCGCACCGGCGACAAGATTGACTATTGTGAAGGGCGCAAATGGGATGATCCGGACGGTGCCTACAGCGATGACCCCATGTCGTGCGAGCCGCCGGCTCAGCCGGTTCACACGGGATCCGGAAAGGCGGCTCACCCTGTCTTTTCCGAGCGAATGACCTATCCAGTAGGTTATAACCGAGGCGAGAACACATCCTGCCAGGGAGTAGAAGATTCCGTTCAAGGGTCCGAAAGTGAATGCGGTCATAACGATCAACAGGGTTACCGGGAACATCACCAGGCTCCCTGCTATGTAAGCCGAGAGTATGATGAGCGGAGAGGCTCCGTGGTTTTTCAAATAATCGCCGGCGGCCGTCAGGGTATCCCGGTCGAGCCATTCGGCCAGAGGCGTCCACCTCCATGCTGCGGCTAATCCCATCAAACCCAGGAGGAACACGATAAACCAGCGCAGGCGGTTATCACCGTTTTCAGCCACGTCTTCAGGTACGAATTCTTCTACGAGTTTCTCGAAATCGATCGGTTCGACGGGGTCGACCGCGGATTCGAAAATCAGGTCGGTGGCCCAGGGGATTTCTTCCTCGGGAAAAGGCAGCAGGGTTCTTGCAGCCCCTTTCAACCGCCCAATGCCTTTGACAAGTGATTTCTCGTCTCTTATTGCACGGGAAGCCTCGTCGGCGGTTACGCCCAGGTGTTCGCCAAGCAGCCGGCTCTGAAAGGCGAATATGCCGTCTTCAATATATTTTTTCCCGGAAGACTCGAACGCGAGGTCGCATTCACTATCTACGCCCATAGAACGATTGCTTAGGTTCGATGACCCTATCCTGACGAATGTGCCGTCGGCTATCATAACCTTAGAGTGGACATTCAACATGTCTCCGTCGAGGCCCGGCACCTCGGGACAGTAAACCCTGAGGCGGCCGTGAACGTCCGCCTCCCTGAGGTGTGCGAGCATCCTGGCACGCAAAGCGCCCATCGTCGCTTCTTCCAGCCAGTCCGAGTTCACCCGTAAAACGATCACGATTTCAGGGCCTTCCGACTGTGCTAGGTTTTCGGCCAGAGCCTTGACCACAGAGAAAGATGAAAGGTACTGGTTTTCGATATAAATGAAGCTTTCGGCCGCCCCCACGGTGTCAAGATAAAGAGCTTCCACTTCCCTGACCTCTTCCCGTTGTTTGTGGGCTGGATCGGTGCGCACTATAGCAACATTTATGTTTTCCAGGTCAGGGCTGACATCCTGTGGCCATGGATCGTGATAAACACCCACAGATGCTTCAAGTCGTTCTCCGGTGGCCCGAAGCCAGCGCATTCTGAACAGTTCTCCCAGGGTTGCAGCCGCTTCGCCGTCCACCGCCATCTGAACATCATGGAAAGGACCGTAGGGCTTTCCGGAAGGGTCGAGCCGGCGTGGGTCATTCGGGATATGTTCAGGTGTGTCCCATCTGTTCTTCGTAAGATCGATTCCTCCAGCAAATGCGATTCTGTCATCAATCACGACTACTTTCTGATGATGACATCCTCCCACCGGGTGATTGTTGTCCAGCTGGAAGTGAATGCGATTGTTTTTACGCCACGGGAGCTTGAAGACCGGAAACAATTCCCTTTCCACAGCGTATATGACGGCAAAGTCCCATTCAAGGATGTGGATGTGAAGGGATCTCCGCTTTTTCACCACGTAGTTCATCAATTCCCACAGGCGATTAGGAAGCCCGTTTCGCTTTTTTTCCTCGAAAAGTCGGATTCTACTGTCGATATCCCAGCAGGCGATCAGAATGGA
>DSCZ01000186.1 GCA_011048855.1 Desulfobacteraceae bacterium
GCCACTGCAAAGTATCACGACCAGCTGGCTCCGCTCCTGCTCTACCCCATAGTAATAAGTCTGCTCGATCCATTTTCATCCTCGGGGGTGGCCAGAATCGGCAATCTGGTCATGTGCGTTTGGTTCTCATTCTCTGAATCGCTTCATGCATGGAAAAATCAATGCCGCTAAGCCTTGCTCGAATCAAAATACCTATCGAGCCGGTCAACGTTAGACCGTTAAGACGTGCGACACGTCGCCCTACGGCTTCGTCTATACCCCCCTCCAGCCATAATTTCCTGGCGCACCTCAAAGGGCACAAGCACATGCCGGTAGAGCCTTTCAAGCAATGACAAATCGCCATAACCCGCAATCAAAGCCAGAATCGGGCCGGTATTTATAACGATCGTTTCGGTTTCAGGCATTACGCATGTCCGCTACAAGCTCTTCCTCTTCCAAGTCGATCATGGGCACATTAAATTTATGAAGGTTGGGCAAAAATTTCACCCGGTCACACCCGACCATTGCAGCTGCCGTACCGGATGATATTCTTTTAAGCTCAAACAGCTTGACCGCCATGGCCATTTTGGCTTCTTCTTCGAAAGTCTGTTTAGAGACATGCAGAAGGTCTGGCAAATTTTGCGGATATTCGATATTTAGTTGATTCGCCATGGCTCCCATCCCGTCGGCTAATCGATTTAGTTTTCACAAGCTGCCTGGGATCAAACTGGCAGCCTGCTTACCCTGAATTACTGAGGTCTTTTCATTTAAAAATATGACATTTTCTTAAAGAAATGCAAGTCTTAAAATTTGAGATTTAGTTGCCGGAAGTGGCTTTGGGCGGAAATCGGTAACGGATTACCGGAAACGGCCTTGGGCGGAAAGAGGTAAAATTTACCGAAAATGGCCTTGGGCTGAAATCGGTAAAGCATCTCATCGGTGAACCCTCGAATACGAGGGCGGCGGTGCTTTCGCACGGGTATAGATGGGGATGTTCGTCCTGGAAAATCAACGCGTTTATTTTACCGGGCGGATATCCTCATCGCCCTTCACCGGAGTTTCACGACCATGAACCTGCCGGTTTCCACTCTTTTTCTTCAGAGTCTCCTTTGATTACCGGCGCTAAAAACGATTCAACCTCAGTGGCAATGTCTTGGAACGAAGCAGGAACATGATCCTGCTTCAAGCGTTTACGGAAAACGGTCCACATGCTTAGATGTGAAGATATGAAATCTGCTGAAAAAGCCTCGATAGGCTGGTTTAATTCTGTCCCGCGCTGTTTAAATGTAAGCTTTACAGCCTCTGCAAGATTACTGAGTTCAAATCGGAACTGACGTGATAACAGCCAAATATCATAAAAATCCTTCATGCGACTGTTCAGGTGGCCAAGTTTTATCATTGCCTCAAATTTCTCGGCAATAGCACTTTCCCGGCTGTAACATAGTAAAGATGGTGCCGGGAAATCCAACAGACATGGCAGCTCTGCCTTTTGAGGTTCCGGATAGACGACGTCTCCGAAACCAATATCTATTTGCATGCTAATTCTGGCTGTCCCTAAGAAACCATTAAATCGTACTTTGATCCCTTCGTAGTCGGCATCTTCGGTTATTCGTTCAGTCCGGATCGATTCCGAATCAAAAACCAGTCCATCAGGATCAACTTCAACAGCGAGAATATCACAAATTTGTACGATGATATTTGTCTCTTCATTCCCTGTCTTACCAAGCATGTCAATATCCATAGTCGACCTGAACTCCGGCGAATTCCAAGCCCGGAGCATGAGTGCTCCTTTCAGGATATAGTGTTGTGCATGACTTGATAAAGAAAGGCGGTACAGAAAACGCTCCATTGCATAATACTGAAGGAGTTCATTAAAAGACCTGTTGTCTGTTTTCGACCGATTGAGGAGACGTTGTTTTACCGAAGCGGATATGTTTTGGCGTGATGTCATATATTAGCTTCCAAATAAGGGAGTACAATTTTATCGACGCGACAAATTCTGGCGTACTCCAATATCTTTTTATGATCGAATTTCATTCTGCTTTTGTAGAGTTTCAAAGCCTCAAGCACGACATCCATTCCAATTTTGTTCCGAAACTTAAAGCAGTCTGCCAGTGTTTTTTCCGGGCTGTAAACCTTGACGGTAACCCCATCAATTTCATGGCTCTCAACGCCGGCCTGAAACGATTCTGTAGAAAATTTATGAAATTGCATTGGTGGATAGTGGATCACAGGAGGTTTACTATCCTTTGGTATTGCGACAGAAACTTCGTGGGGAATCTGTGTTGTAA
>DSCZ01000215.1 GCA_011048855.1 Desulfobacteraceae bacterium
ATCATGCGTAAGGCCGATCTGGATGTACCACGGGAACCATCTGTTGTTGGAGTTGATGGTTCCTACCAGATTCATCGCCTCACGGCGCTTGATCTATGCGCCTGTGCAGCTGTAGCGGTAGAAGGAACCTCAAAAGAAGCCACCCGACATTGGCCAGAGCCATACCACGAGATGTGGGCGGATGGAGTCGCCCATAAGGTCGATACGGTCGGTGTTTTAAGGGGGATGATGGTTGCCATGGAAATGCGCTTGGCTGCTCAAGCTCCGCATGATCTTGTGCTCATGGATGGTTCATTTTCATCGCTAATCATTTATCTGAATCAGGGACTGACGAAACTTTCTGACTGTGCTGAGGGATTGAGGAAAGGTTTCGAGATAATCTGGCACAGTGGTACCCTGGCTCGTTTACAGGAATTGCTTAAGAGCAACCGAACTATTGCCATGCCCAAGTTTACCTCCAGAAACGAGCTCGTTCGAGATGGTACGCTGCATTCTCCGGTGGCAGTCGATGGGAAAACGCTTGCTACGCTCATTCTTCAGCCGGGCGAATACACCCGCCCGATCCAGATTCATACAGATTCAGAACCGGCCAGTATGCAAGTTGACCATTTACCGAGAGCATACTGTTCTGACAGTGACATGGACGACATCTTCACTGCCCTCAAAGGACTTCGTGTCATCTATTTTCGACCTTACGGATGGTTGCCTGCGCTGCGGATGGAATTACCGCAAGCGGTAGCGGAAAGCCCAACGAGGCTTTCAATTGCCTTAGAGGGAATCACGCGACAATTCTTCAGCCCGGCAGTGATTGAACCCTATCCTCTCTTTCTTGCTGATCGCATGGTTAAAAGTTTGGGGGCCGGCGTGAGCGTCATCGAACAAACCGTATCGCAGCATGTGGCAGGCGTGACGCCGGACGTTGAGAATACAATGTTGTTCCTGCAAAACTACCGCACAGAAGGCGGTCGAGGAGGTGTGTGATGCCAGAGAACCGGAATCAAGATGTGGCGGTAGTGGGTAGCCCGTCGACGAATACAGAACTCACAATTGATCTGCTTCAGGAAGCAACCGAGGAGAGGCTGGTTGGTGCACTGACATCTTTTCAATCCACACAAGATGGGAAGCACATCGTTTCCGTTGGGCAGGTTGTCGGTATAGAGTTACGAAACCGATGGCACGAAGATTCAGTTTTCCGAAATCTCGTAAAAAGAACCGGCGAGATCCCTCCCATCACGAACCGTCAAGACACAAGGATCGCCGATCTTGTCGTTGGCGCAACATTCAAGGAATCAGAGCATGGTTACGAGCCGGAAGTGCTTGGCATGGTTCCCGCAACGGGGACCCGTGTGTCGCGCGTCGATCAGGAGCTGCTCAATAACCTGCTGGCGGTCTACCAAAGGGAAATTTTCTATTTAGGTCAAGCTTATGCTAATGATGTTCTCTATCCGATGTGGTTCAAGCATTTCGGCGATAACCGCCAAGGTCCGGGGGGAGCCGGTGAAGCATACCATATTGGTGTGTTTGGGAAAACAGGATCGGGGAAATCCGGTCTTGCTAAGATGATGCTCTCTGCATATCTTCGTCATCCAAATCTTGGCATTTTAGTAATTGATCCTCAAGGAGAATTTTCTTTAGAATTTTCCGGGACAAGAGTTGGTCGCCAGGGATTAGCTTTGGATGAAGTGGCGAGGTCGCTTGGCAGACCCATAAATGTTTTTCGGATCGCTGACATTCAACTTGATGATTGGGATACTTTTGAGGAACTGCTCCAAGCGCTTCTATTTCTTGAAAGACTCGGGATCCCTAGCCGTTCTGCTGACAACTCACGTAAAGCTGCTAGCGTTATTAGAACTGCCCTTCAAGATCAACATCGACTAGACAGCCTTGGCACAATGCAGGTTATGAATGACGCACTCAATGCAGTGATTAACGAACAAAATGCCACATACATTTACACACAGCAACGTGCAAGAGAGCTTATCCAAAGGGTACAACGTCTACAAAATGACGCCAACAGCCTTCAGGAAATATTCAGTCAATCATGGATGCCGATATGCCAATTATTTAGTGGTGGTCAAAATCGCCAACGTCTTTATAGTTATGGAGCAGGACGCAATCTTGGCATTATCAATATGCTCTTAGGATCAACTGGAACTACTGGCCCCAGACCAATCGTTGTGATTGATATTTCCCGCCAAGGGAATCATCGATTTTGGTCGGAGGAACTACAACGCCGTTTGTTGGGCAAAATGCTCAATATTCTAA
>DSCZ01000337.1 GCA_011048855.1 Desulfobacteraceae bacterium
CTTCAGACATCAACCTGCGCCATTCGTCTTCAGTGAGTTTTTCATCCCCCAGAGCTATGTCCACCCGGAAGTCGAGCATGCTGCCCGCGGCCAGGCTGGTTTGCTTCTTTTCACCCATGGTGACGACCACGCGCGGCCTGGGACGCTTCCGCCACCAGTCTGGATGCCGAACCAGAAGGCCGCTTTCTTCAAGAAGAGGGATGTCTTTGAGGAACCGGTAAGCCTCTTTCGGGGACCAGGCAACGGGATGAAAAACATCCCCTGAATCAACCAGTTGACGGATGAAAACACTTTTTCCTGCAGCAGCTTCAACAGGGGACAGCAGATGTATCAGGGCTTTCTTGTTTTTTCGACCGGCATATTCCTTAAGTGCCCTGCCGAGGGGTTGGTACTGGACCTGACCGTCTTTGGAGAGGTGCGGTGCGTAGGTGGCGAGAAAAGCAAAAGGCAGTTCAGGGTTTCTTTTGTTCTCTGCGAGATGGAAACAAACCCGGCCGACCTGTTGCCACAGTGGAGCGTGTTTCTTAAGCCAGCCGGAAAGCCCTGCGCGTGAGGATGCGATATCTTCCCTTACCCAGCCGTCCAGTTTCATCCAGAGATCCAGAAGACGCTCGGCGTTCAAGTACTCTCCGCCCTCCATCGGCGGGGCGTTAAAAAGTATGGCTTCGATTTCAAACCGGCCGGGTGGATCGATGGGATCAAACATGTCTCCGGCGGACTCGGGCGTACGGCAAAGAGATGTCAGGTAGCGGCAGCCGAAATCCCGCCAGAAAGAAACAGAGGAGGGTAATCGGGTATCAGGTCTCGAAGTGGCGAGTGCCAGCAAGCCTGGAGCCGGGTGGACGGAAAAGGCGTCAAAGACTTTCTTTTCCCAGGTGGAGGTCTTTCCGGCCGCTTCCGGGGCAGTCCGTTTGAGCCGCAGGCGGCCCGACGGTGTCAGGATAAGATCAAAACGTAATGTATTCGGCACGTTTTATACCTTACTCCGAGGTCGAATTTGAAGAGATCGACCTCTGAGAATTATAGTTTCTGCAGCGACACCTATATTCCATGGAACACGCGTTGCAGCGTGTTGTATGATGATTCGATCTAAATGACACAAAGTTTTAATTTCTTTCTAAGCTAAAAACAGTCCTTTCCGGTGATTCGTGTCCCCGGACAACTCGCAGAGCAGGGTTCCATTGCCGCACGGTCCGGTTTCGAACTGCAGAACCGGATGGTCTATTCCAAAGCGGTTCAGGAGTTTATCCCGTATTTTTTTTGCAAGCGGTTCGGTGCAGCTTATCAGTTGATCGGCCACCTCCACGTGGCAGGAAAAGGCGATGCTGGCGGAACTTATATTCCAGGCGTGCAGATAGTGAATTCCGCGCACCCCTCCTATCTCCAGCACAGTCTTCTTTACCTGCTCTAAGTCGACATTCTTGGGGGTGGCGTTCATCAGGATGCCGGTCGCCTCTTTCAGAATCGACCAGCAGTTTTTCAGGATAAAAGCGACAATTACAAAGGAAAGAAGCGGATCCAGCCAGTACCAGGGTCTGAAAATCAAAACGATGCCGTTGAGCAGCACGAGTACTGACGTCAACAAATCTCCGACCATATGGAGAAAAGCTCCCCTTACGTTCAGGTTGTGTTTTGAGTCCCGGTGGAGCAGCCAGGCGGAAATGCCGTTTCCCACGATGCCCAACGCCGCCAGGTATATGACAATACGGCCGATGACCGGCTGGGGGTTCAAGAACCGATCGACCGCTTCATATAGGATAAAGCCCGAGGCGGACGCCAGGAGAGCTACGTTTATGGCCGCCCCGAGGATTTCGGCCCGTTTGTATCCGAAGGTGTTTTCTCGGGATGCACTCTTATTTCCAATCCGGAATGCAAAATAGGCGATCAACAGCGCCGTGAAATCACTGAAATTATGAACCGCATCGGATATAAGCGCCATACTCTGGGCGTATAGCCCGCCCCATATCTGGGCCGCAGGAATGATAAAATTAATCGCCAGCGTGAGAAGAAGCCTCAGCCCGGTTGTGTCTTCATGTAGATTTTGTTCGTTTCCATTATGAGAATGCATATTAGAATATGAAGTAAATTTTCAATGTTAGCGGCTTCGTAAAAAGTGGTTCTGCCGTCATTTTTGGACTTTACGATGCCATCAATGTTAACGCCCCCTAATCCGATGTTTTATTACCAATCCGGCATCCTGCTATAAATTGACAGACCAAGTCAACCCGGTTCAAAAACATACACGATCGCTGGTCTTACAGGC
>DSCZ01000634.1 GCA_011048855.1 Desulfobacteraceae bacterium
GCATGGGGGAGATCTACAAGGGGATTCTTCCCTTTGTCGCTATCCAGCTTATTGGCCTTGGCTTAATGATTTCCTTTCCGGAAATTATTACCTGGCTACCCGACCTGATTTTTGGTCGGCGCTGATACGAGCAGAGGCAGATAGAAATCAAGTCATGACCCCAAGGCTCTACTCAACCCCGTTGACCGAGCCTTGGGGTATTATTCCTGACTCTAATCTCTAACCACGGCAAATTTGTTCTAACATGTTCAAGCACATGACACCGCAGATTTTTTTGTCATACGCAGATAATCGAGAACCAAACGGACGCTCATAGCGAGTTGTCGCATCTTTTGCGCCACGCTGGGAACCCCTTTGGACTTGATAAGCCCGACGGCAAAGCGTCTGAGTCGTGAGATATTTTCCGGCCCGTAGCCAGTCCGGATCCGGCTGCGGTCCTCATCGAAATTCCAGTCGATGATGTAGTGGCAGCTGTTTTCAATGCACCAGTGGTTGCGATTGGTGTTGAGGACTTTGTCGGCGTTGGCTTGTTCGGGCGGGCAACTGGTGATGCCGTAAGCGGTTTCGGTGGAAACCTTCCCGGTTTTTTTGTCCACGCTTTCGCGTTCGATGACAAAAGCCTGGCCGACGTGAGGGAAGTCGAGATAGTCATTGAGCTCGGTCGAGATCCAGATCTTGCGTGTTTCAATGCGCCCATGGCCGGAATCCACACTGACGGCGTCAGGTCCATGACGTTCCTGGAAACAGAGGGTGAGATCTTCGAGGAGCCGGGGCTGATTGCCTTTGACGGTGAAGTGGTAATGGGCCTGTCGGTCTGCAACCAGGTAATGAGCTAATCGACGCTGAGTCAACAGGGCATCCGCGGTGATGGTTTTGCCTTCAATGTCGATCGCCTCAAGTAACGGGATCGCCATTTTGATCTCGTTGGTTCGCTTGACCTCGTCGCCATCGCCTACCGGCAGGGTGCCGACTTTTTTTGGGTGTGGCAGAGCTTGCTCTGATGGCCGATGGCACTCAGGATATGGGTCTGGTGGCCCTGCTTATCAATCGCGTTGCACATGGTCTTGCCGTCGATCGCCAGGCTTTCGTCTGCGTCGGCGTAACGTTCATTCCATTGTTGCAGCGCCCGGTCGAGATGGTCGGGTTCGACGCGAATCAGAACATTGCGAATAATCGATTCGCTGGGGACAATAAAAACCCCTTTCTCGTAGCGGCAGCGGAACCGTTCCCGCGCTTTCGGGCCGAGATTTTTCGCCCAGTCGGAGATCGCCTTATAGCCACGCATCCCACAGAGGGTCGCCCCTGCGGCAATCGCCAGGACGGTAGACAGGCGATGACGGCGTCCCTGAGGGGTTCGCGGGTCGGGAATCGTGGTAAAGAAATCGGGCAAGGATCGCATCTGATCGGCAGTCAGCATCATCTTCGGGGCTCCATGACAATAGCGGGGATCAAGGACGGGACGGGATAACAGCGATTGAGCTTGAGAATGCAAGGGACGAACGAACACCAACTTGGGCGTATGCGTCTGCGCGCTATACGCGCTATCGCCCTGACGGGTGCGCCGAAAGCCCTTGGTCTGACCCAGACAGAGCCAATTGGCCGCCTTGTAGACGGTGCCATGGTAACGCTGGGGGTCAACAAAGGTTTCGATCAACAACAGGGGATGACCGAACCTGATCAGCCAGTCGTGGGAAATTCTTTTTTCACACAAGGACAAGACTCGTGAGCCCAGGTTCGGCAGATGCCACTGCGGCAGGATCAAAAAGCGGCTATTGTTGGCCACCAGCTTTAAACGATCATACTGGTGCCGATAACGCCAGCCGATCCATTGATCCCGCGCCGCACACTTCAAGGCGGCAGCAGAGAAGGTCAATAATGCGACCCATTCCCCATTTAACGTCGCGACATACCAGAGAGTTTCACTGATCTTAGGCAAATCGCCGAGATAGTGATGGCATTGCATCAGTTCCCGATAGCGTGCCTCTTCGGCGGGCAAAACGGGCCGAACGTGGATTGCGTTTAAACTCAATGTCGGATTCTCCTGGAATGAAGTAGCTTCTGTTATACTCGATCCGTGGGCGCTTGACCAGGAAAAAGATAAGATTGGCTGTGAATCTGGATTTGTGGGGTGGGACGAATTGATCCTGTGTTAAGCGGTTGACACGTTAAAAGTAACTATGTTCTAATTCCATCGCCTCTTTCGACAAAAAGCAGAACCGGGGCAACCCGGTGACGCAAGAGCAACGGGCTCCACGTGAGCA
>DSCZ01000299.1 GCA_011048855.1 Desulfobacteraceae bacterium
ACATCCACACAGGTGATCGCCACCATAAGAAGGATCCCGGCAACCCCAACCCACCGGAGCCAGATGCTGAAGCTTTCATTTATTTTTTTGAATTTTTCAAGCACGGTCATTCCCCTTTGTTTTTTTCCAGAGCCTTTAATTTCGGATGGTCCCTCCGCCAGGGAGGGGAACCATCCCTGCCACCCGATTAAGGCCTGACTTCCGGAGGCCCGGTCGAAGACTTGATGTAGAGTTCGATCTGTTTGCTGGTCCAGTGATCAATGCGGTCCTTCACAAATTGAATCCACCCGTTGACCTCCGCTTCGTCGTAGCCGGCCTTGACCATGCTTGCAACATAGTTATCAATGACGGGGGCTGTGGCGCTTTGCCATTTTTCCGCCTGTTCAGGGGAAAGCTCGATAAATTCCACACCCATTTCCCGTCCAAACTGCGTTCCAGCAAAATCGATGGAGTTCCACATCAGGGCGCTGCGCTCCCTGAATTCACCGCAGAGCTTATCAAAGATCTCTTTGAGGTCAGGGGGCAATCTGTTGTAACTGTTTTTGTTCATGGCCGTGTAGAAGGTATAAACGTTCCCCACCTGCCAGCTCGCCGTGACATATTTCGCCACCTCGGCGAAACGCCAGGTCTTGAGCGTCTCATAGGGGAGACTCACACCTTGTATGACGCCTTTCGAAACGGCGTCATAGCTCTCCGGGACAGGCGTGGGTGCCGGAGACCCTCCCAATGCCGCAACGGTGTCCCCGACCCGGCCCGGCCCCCTGATGGTCAGTCCCCTCATATCATCGAGCGTTCTGATGGCCTTCTTGGATATAAAGATATTGGGGGGGCTGCTGTGCATCCACATCACATGCAGCTTGTCCCACTCCTTGGGTTTGAACTTGTCGACAAAGTCATTGGCCACATGACCGGCCACCCAAGCACTGGGGTAGCCGAGGGGCAGATCGCAGACCTCGGTCACCGGCATCCGGCCCGGTGAGTATTGCACGTTGGAAACACCGATATCCGCGATACCGGAGGTGATGCCTTTGGCCATGCCCCCAGCCGTGAGCAGGGATCCACCGGCGAAGTATTGGATCTTTATTTGGTTATTGGTGCGTTTTTCCAGTTCTGCGGCAAACTCTTCACAGATCTTGGATTGTTGTGCCGGCGGAGGGTAGAAATTGGCCATTTTGAGAGTAATGACTTTGGGTGAAGCCTGGGCCTTGTGAAGGGGTGCAAAAGTGAGCATGAACATAAAACAGACGATTCCCGCGATGACCATAGAAATTTTTTTCTTCATCCTGAATTCCTCCTTTAGATTGTCACGATTGTCTTCATTTCACAATCTGAGTAAATCGTTCATACACTGAATCTGCAAACGACGCATCATTGATATGAGCGCCGTATTCGGTGACCGGGATAGCTTTGGATAGATGCCTTTTTAAGGACTCGATAAAATGTCTGTCCGCCTCCGGGTCATAAAACTCTTTACCTTCTTTGTCCCAGGCAGAAAATCCCCCAAGAGGAATCATGACCTCCACTTTTCCTTTGGCCTTATTCAGTTTTTCCGCAATAGTCCCGGCTATAATTTCCATTTCCCTTTTTTCCATGCGCATCGTCGTGGCCTGCGGGGTGTGCCAATGGAGTTTTCTGTTTTTGTACTTTTCAGGAACCGTATCCCAGGCGAGAAAGTTTATAAAATCAACAGCCCCAAGGGTTACAATCTGGGGGATCCCCAACCTCCCTGCAGCTTCAAGTCTCTCCTTGCCTGCTGAGGCCATTCCGCCAAACAGTTCGTTGCCGATTTCTTCAAGCGAAAGCTCTATCACGCAAGCGATATCAGGGCTGATGTCATCTATCCACTTTTCCAAGGCCTTTCCGCCGCCGATTGTATGAAAAACAATTACTTCGTAACCGTCTTTCTCAAGCAACTGCTTGACACGCAGGCAACAATTGTTGACCGTGCCGTTCATGGTAATGACCACTGCGGGTCTATCCGGATAGGACGGGAGTTCGATATTGACCATGCCGATAACAGCACCAACAGCATTGGCCAGGATCTTTCTGGTAATCCTATTCAGGCCTGCTATGTCACACACCGACGGTATGATGGCGACATCTTTTGACCCGGTAAATCCTTTAATGCCGGCCTGCACGGCCTTGGTGGAGACAAGAGCCTTCGGAAACCCCACGGGCAACGTTTTCAAGCCGGCGGAGGCTATGGCCGATCCTTGGGCGCCGCCTATTGCTACAGCACCGTCTATCTGAC
>DSCZ01000603.1 GCA_011048855.1 Desulfobacteraceae bacterium
GGTAACGGGCCCAGACTTTCATGCCCGGTTCGAAGAGCGAAAGAAATTCAGGCAGGTCCTTATCCCCGAATTCGACCCATGGTCCTTTTTTCCATTTGATCCAAGCTTCTCCGACGCTTCTAACGCCTTCAAAATCAATGAATCCTCCTCCGCTTGCCCTTCTCACCGTCATGACGGCATCCGGGTTCCGGGGATTCAGCCCTGTAACCTCCACCGGGAAAGGCAGGGTGGAGTCGTACCGGACGCTGGGCGTGGAAGAGTCAGGCCCGGATAATTCCGGATCTTCGTCCGGCCGGTAGCCGCGCAGCTGGATATCGAGCCGGGGCAGGTGCCTGCGAAGGCTTTCGACCGTGCGGTTCTGTAAGTCCTGGTTTATAGATGTGTAGATACTTAAGCCCGACGTGGCGATATTATCGACCCCCTGTTCTTCGAGTATCCGTCGGAAGGGTGTGGATTCCATTTGGCTGCGGATGTAATCCATAATGACGTTCAGGCTGTAGGAGATCTTCCCCTCACGGAACGGCACTTCACGCTCGAGGGCTTCGAGGTAACTTGAGGAGGAAATGAAATTCAAGCTGTGCATGGCTGAAAGAACATAGTTTTTTCTTTCCTTTGCGAGCCGGAGCGCCCTTTCCTTTGATTCCGAGGTTGTTTTGGTGAAGGGATTATACCTGCTGGGCGCCTTCAAAGACGCGGCGATGAAGGCTGCTTCCACCAGGTCGAGATCCTCGACCTCCTTGTCGAAAAAATACTGGGAGGCTATGCGAAGGCCCTTTCCGTAGCCGGTGACGAAAAATTGGTTTACATACATCTCAAGGATTTCTTCTTTAGTGTAATTACGTTCGAGCAGGAAAGCCTGGCACAGTTCCTTCAGCTTGGCCTGGTAGGAGCGCCTCTCCCGTTTAAATACGTTTTTGGCCGTCTGTTGAGAAATGGTGCTGCCTCCCTGCACCACCTTCCCAGCCTTGATGTTGGTGATCATCGCCCTGACTATAGATTTCAGATCCAAGCCGTGGTGTTCAAAAAAACGCCTGTCCTCGGCTGCAACAATCGCCTTTACAAATACTTTAGGAATTTCTTCGTAGCGGATGTACTTGCGGTGGGTTTTATCGAAAAACACCCCTATAGGGGTTTTCCCGTCATCATAATACACCGGGCTTTCGGAAGCCAGGATGCCGTCGATGACGCCGCGGTCAATCCGCTCCGCCGCTTCCAGCGTGACGGAATAGTATATGTAAAACAAAAATCCAGCCGGGACGAGCACGAAAACGATGACCGCCGCAAGTAATGCAGAGTATAAAATCGACCCGTTTTTTGTCGCAGCTGCTTTCAAATCAAAAATCCCAAAGATTAGGGTTTAAACCTCTTTCCGTTTTCCCCGGCCAGCCATCCCAGCACAGTTTTTTGTTTCGATCTCGCGGCCTCCAGCAAATCCTGGAGGTCCAGGGTCAGCAGCCGTCGATTCTCCATAACCAGGCTTCCTCCTATGATCGTGTGCGTTACGTCACCTCCATTCGCGGCATAAACAAGATGCGAAAATGGTTCGTACATCGGGGTCATATGGGGGGTGTTTGTATCGATGATGATGATGTCGGCTTTTTTCCCCGGTTCAATCGAGCCTATCCTTTTTTCCATCCCCAGCGCTTTCGCTCCTTCTATCGTGGCCATCTTATAAACGACCGGCGCCGGGGCGGCGGTCGGATCCATCGTCGAGATTTTTCCCAGTTTTGCTGCTGTATCCATTTCTCCGAACATATCAAGGTCGTTGTTGGAAGCGCACCCATCGGTTCCCAGCCCGACCGTCAGGCCGGCCTCCAGATACTTTTTCACCCTGGCCGTTCCGGAGGCAAGTTTCATGTTGCTTTCCGGGGTAGTGACCACTCGTACACCCTTTTCAGCCATCAGAGAGACGTCTTCGTCCTGGACATGAACGCAATGAACCGCGATGAGCCTGGAGTTGAGCAGACCCAGGTCATCGAGATGGCGGAACGGGGATTTTCCGTAACGCCGATGTATTTCGTCGATTTCCGAAGATGTTTCGGCCACATGGGTGATAAATGGCAGGTCGTGCCGTTCTGCCAGCAATCCGGCTCTTTTCAGCAGTTCGGGAGTACAGGTGTAGAGTGCGTGAGGCTCTATGGCAATGGATACAAGCGGATCGTCACGCCATCGTTCGATCATATTTTCTACATAAGCGAAGCCGTTATCTATTTCACCATAATTGGGGGAAGGGAAGTCGTAGAAGAC
>DSCZ01000147.1 GCA_011048855.1 Desulfobacteraceae bacterium
GATATGGCCTCGGTCGGGCCTTTTCTCCCCCAGCGCGCAACACCATTGGCCGGAGAGGCTTCGGGTTCTCTTGAGACTGCATTGAGGGTTCTTGCCCTGGTGCGCATCACCACCCGGAATGCTCATATGCCGGCGAACACCGCAGTTGCTTCCCTCGACGCGGCTTCGGGTTTGGAGCGTGCGCTCAGAGCTGGGGCAAACGTGATTATGCCGGATTTCACGCCCGAATACTGCCGGGGCCGGTATGCGATTTATGACGGGAAAACGCATATCACCCCCGAAAGAGCCCGGGCGGCGATCAGAAATGAAGGAAGGCGGGCAGGGTCTGGCAGGGGCGACAGCCTTCGAACAGGTTTTTCCTTGACAACAATGGTTTCTGGCGTGGAAACTCTCCGGTAAATCGCTGTCGGTTGTGTAAAGGAGGAGTCCACACGAGAGTTCTACAGCTGAAAGGAGCGATAAAATGGGATCGGGCAAAAATATACTGGTGATCGAAGACGACAGGGACCTGGTCAAATCGATAGCCATCATTCTGGAAAGCAGAAACTACAGGGTTAGAACCGCATATAACGGCAAGGAAGGATTCGCGGAGATAGAAAAGGAATTGCCGGATTTAATTTTGCTTGACATAATGATGGCGACGGATACCGATGGGTTCGATCTGGCGTACAAACTCAAAAAAAACCCAAAATACCAGGGTGTCCCGATAGTTATCATGACATCTTTCCTTAAAAAAGTGACCGAGGAAGGGCCGGAAAAATTTCAGCATATCCTGGGAGAAAGCTGGCCTGCGTCGCATTTCTTTGAAAAGCCCATTGAGCCGGAACGGCTGCTTTCTACGGTGGAGAAGATTCTAGAGGAAGAAGGCAACTCCTAACCGTAGTCCCGCGGAAAGAAAGGTACCCTTTTATGGAGTTGGGATATGAACTCGTCAGGGAGCAACTTCTTTTCCGAAAAGAGCTCGTCGAGAGGGTCTACTGGTTTATTCGGTTGAGGTGGATAGGTGCACTGGCCGGTTTAGCCGGAGGCTGGATCATCTACCTGTTCCGGGAGGCGATGCCGATGGTGCCCCTTTCCTGCATCATAGGCTCAGTTCTCCTGTATAACGCGGTGTTTTTATATGTCTGGAAACGACTGAAACATCGGGCGCAGCCGGCTGTTAAAAGTTTTGTGGTATTCGCCCATATTCAGATTTCACTGGACCTTCTGGCGCTGTTCATTGCGATTTATTTCACCGGCGGCATTTCAAGCCCCCTTTTGATTTTCATAATTTTTTACATCATTCTTGCCGGGATTTTACTTTCTCCACTCAGCTGCTACATGTACTGCCTGGTGGTGACCGTGGCTCTTGCTGCATTGACGGTTCTGCAGACGAGCAGCTTTGTCCCGGTGTGCCCCGGTGTTTTTCAGAGCCCACTTATACCGTGCGGTTTTGAATATCCCGAAATGATTTTCCCGATACTCACTTTCGCTGTGGCTGTTTTCGTCACCGCTTTTCTGGTGACGTCCGTTTCACTCAGCCTTAAGGAAAAAGGCAGAAAAATTCTGAGAGTTTCAAAGGACCTGGAACAAAACAACATCAAGCTGACCGCCCTTTACGAAATGGTTAAAAACATGGGGGTCTATTCGGATCTTGACGAGCTGATGGATATGGCGACGAGAAGCGCCGCGCGGATCATGGGAGTGAAGGGCTGTTCTATAAAGTTGCTGGATTCTTCGGGTAAAACACTGAGTTTTGCGTCTACGTTCGGCCTCAGCGAGGATTATGTCGCCAAGGGCACGATAGATGTTGAAAAGAGCCCGGTAAACAGACGCATTGTTCAGGGTTCGGTTTTCAGTATAGGGAAAATCGATGAAAAGGAATATTTCCAGTATCCGGAGGATGTTGAAAAGGAAGGCATTTCTTCGATGGTCTGCCTTCCGTTGAGGGTAAAAAAAGCTGTGCTGGGGGTGTTTTGCGTCTACAGTGATGTGTCCTATTATTTCGTGGACGGAGATGTGAAATTCTTCGCATTAATGGCGGATCTCACAGCGCTTGCAATCGAGAATCTCAGAAGCGAAATGAATAAAACATGGTTTCTTCATAAGGCAGCCCATCAGCTCCGTTCACCGCTGAACGCGGTTTACAGCATGCTGGAGGTGATGGAGAAGGGCTACCTTGGGCCGCTTGAAAAGGGTCAACTCGAAAACATAAAACGGTGCCAGGTGCGGCTGGATATGCTCGGAGACACGATAAAAGACC
>DSCZ01000317.1 GCA_011048855.1 Desulfobacteraceae bacterium
CATTTTGTCCAAGATCAAGAAAATCAAGGGGTTGTGCGGAGACGTACTGGAGTACGTCGCACAAGCAAGCCCGCAGATTGACGAAGAGATTGGGCAAAAGGACCATTTCCGGATGGAAACTAAATAACTCGCGGACCCCGGCACAGGCTGTCAAGTCTTCCGTTCTTGTCTTCCCGGTCCGATTTGACAGCGGCTGGCAGGCATTCCATGATATCTCCCGCGGTGATCCCGTCTTCGCCTTTCCCGGCCGCGGCGATGTCCCCGGCCGTGCCATGTATAAATACCGCTTTGCGCACTGCATCCTCCAACTCAAGTCCGAGGCAATACATCGCGGCAACTGTTCCGGCAAGGACATCTCCTGAGCCTGCGGTTCCCATTCCTGAGTTGCCGGTCAGGTTCACGAACGCCCTCCCGTCCGGACACCCGATGATCGAACGAGCACCTTTCAGCACGATGATGGAATTGAGTTTTTTTGCGAACTCGCGGACGATGGGGATAGGATTTTCGGTGATTTTCGGTACCGGCAATCCAGTGAGTTTCGCCATTTCCCCCGTATGAGGCGTCAACACGGTGGGGTTTTTACGGTTGGATACACATGAAATATCCGAGCTGACGGCTGTCAGGCCGTCACCGTCGATCAACAGCGGGACTTTCAATTCGGCCGCCAGCTCCCGGGTCAATTGCAGCGTCTCAGGGTCAAGGGACAAACCCGGCCCCAGCACGACGACATCCATGTTTTCAGACAACGAGACAATGGAGTCTTTGTTCACCGGGGAAATAGCCCCGGAGGAGGTTTCCTCCTGCGGAATGAAGACAATTTCTTTACCGGTCGCAGCGATGGAAGGAATGATGGATCGCGGGCAGGCCAGCCTCGCATACCCTCCGCCGGATTTTAAAAAGGACATGGCTGAAAAGAACGGTGCGCCGAAATAGTTGGACGCTCCTGCAATAAAAAGCGTCTGTCCGAATGATGCCTTATGCCCCGAAGGATCTCTTGAGGGAAGGGCTGGAGGTTCATTCACCTCTGTTTCCAGGTGTCGATACAGACCCGGTGGAAACGAAATATGAGTCACGAGGAGCTCGCCGCACAGTCTGCCGCCGGGATAAAACAGGTTTCCGATTTTGGGCAGGCCGAAGGTGATGGTGAAGTCTGCTCCTATGGCGGTACCCATCACTTGCCCGGTGTCGCCGGAGACTCCGGATGGTATATCGAGGCTCACCACCGTCTTACAGTTTGCGTTCACGGCGTCGATCACTTTTCGATACTTTCCCTCAACGACCCGGACAAGGCCGGTACCGAACATTGCATCCACCACGACATCGGAATCGTCAAGCTGCCGCTGGAATGTTTCCAGGTCGTCGAAGGGCCCGGTGTCGATCCCCAGCGCAAGCGCGATGTCCAGATTGGCCCTGGCGGCTCCTCGATATTTGCCTGGATCCCCCATGAGAACGATTTGGACGGCTCCCCCGGAGGACAAAAGTTTTCGAGCGACTACGAAACCGTCTCCTCCGTTGTTTCCGGCACCGCAGACGACGATGAATTTTTTTCCCTTTACCCCGATATTGGAAAGTATTGTGAAATACGCCGCCTGGCCGGCGTTTTCCATAAGGATTTCTTCTGTTATGCCGAACCGCTCGATTGCACTGCGGTCCAGTTCCTGCATCTGCTTTACGGTACTTATTTTCATTTTTTTCCCCTTGAGACTCAAGCACTAAAATTCATGCCGGATCTGATATTTTGTTTTCTCTGTATTCCGTAACGAAACCAGCGTAGTATCCACCTGGAAATACCTGATGGCACTAGTGAAGTTTCCGGATGGAAACAAACTAGTACCCATCCGGAAATGCCGGACGGGTATAGCGAAGTTTCCAGGTCGGAAATGAGGGATTTTGTCCAAGATCAAGGAAAACAAGGGCTTGCGCGGAGACGTACTGGAGTACGTCGCACAAGAAAGCCCGCAGTTTGACGTAGAGATTGGGCAAAAGCACCATTTCCGGATGGAAACAAACTAGCATATCACAGCGGTGTGCTCAAGGCCCCCCCTTATCCACTATCAAGTTGCCCTCTGGATAAAGGCTCGGTTTTGTTCCTTTTTTATCGAGGCAGATATCGGTATCGTCTGTTTTCCACGTAGTTCATTCCGTTTCCGGCTGGAGTTCAGTCGTTGTCAGTGGAGCGTAAGCGGAACGGTTGTCGTTGTCGTAATCGACTCTGACTCCGTATCTGCGTCGGAGTATCC
>DSCZ01000340.1 GCA_011048855.1 Desulfobacteraceae bacterium
CATCCAGATAACCGCATGGTTGAACGATTCCGTCATGGGAAATAAAACAGAATGACGTGCCGCCGAGACATCCCCGCGTCACCGCATCGAGTCCGTGAGTGGCGTAGGTCACCTCCTGCCCCCTTGACCGGGCTTCCTGCCGCAGGATCCGATAATAATGAGGAGCGCAGGTGGCCTTCAAGTGAAGCGGTGTCTGCTCTCTCATGCTGCAAAGCCATTTGAGGACGCTTTCATACTCTCCTGCTTCGATTTCCTGGTTGGCCATTTCCCTGGCCCGGCCGGTGGGAACCAGCAGGAACAGATGGTGCGCCACGGCTCCCAGTCCGGCCGCCATTTTCATGATTCCCGGTAGATCGTCCTTGTTATGCCGGGTGACCGTGGTGTTGATCTGGAACTCGAGCCCCCCCTCTTTCAAAAACCCGGCACCTTCGACCGCACGGTCGAAGGCTCCTGTGACCTGCCTGAACCGGTCATGTCCTCCGGCATCGGCGGCGTCCAGGGAGATGCTGACCCGTTGAATGCCGGATTCCTTCATGGCAGCCACAGTTTCGGGGTTCAACAATGTCCCGTTTGTCGCCAGAACCATCCGCAGGCCCAGTTCGGTACCCTTCTGCGCAAGCGCAAATATATCCTGACGCATCAAGGGCTCTCCCCCGGTGAGGATCACGATCGGAGTACCGACCTGCCTTATTTCAACGAGTATATCCATACATTTCGAGGTGTCGAGTTCCCCCTCGTAGGGTCCGCGTTCGGAAGCCGCCCGGCAATGTACACAATTCAGATTGCAGGAACGGGTCACTTCCCATGCCACCAGCCTTGGCTGCCATTTTTCCTCGGATTTTCCGGTCATGTCTTTGTTAATTCCCCCATGAGCCGCTTGCCTCGATGCAGTTTTTTTTGGAGCGGCACTGAAACATAAGAGACCCGCCAAGCGATGTCAAGCAGCGGATGAATCAACCCGAAGGTGAAGCCCTGCGTATCGAAACCACGGAACGGGCTCCTACCAGCACAATGATGATCGTGCCCCCTATCATCGCATTCAAGGACGGCACCTCACCAATGATCAAAAAGACCCATACCGGGTTCAGCACCGGCTCGATCAATGTGATGATGGATGTTCCGACCGCCGTCAATCTTCGGACTCCATGAGGGAAAAGAATCGAGGCCAGTCCCATTTGAAACACACCCATATACAGAATACCGGCAACGCTGGAAAGATCAGGCATAGTGGAGGTCAAAACCGCGGGAACTGACATCAGCGCTGCAATGAGATGAGAGAAAATCATGTTGTCGAGGGTCGTATGACGGCCGCCGGTCTGCCCCGAATCTATCCTCATGAAAATAATGAAAAATGCAAGGCACAAACCGCTGGTAACCGCGGAAACGTTACCCATCATCGCGCCGGGACCGATCCGATCGATGAAAAAAAGCGTCATTCCTCCGAGCACACCCAGAAGCACGGCCCAGTCGAACCGGCTCGGCACCTCTTTCAGCATTACGATTCCCAGTACCGCCACAAATGCCGGGGAAAGATATTGAAGAAATATGGCGTTCGCCGAAGTTGTGAGTTTGTTCGCAATAACGAAGGTCAGCATGCATAATGCATAGCATATCGAGGCCATGACCCCCGCAGGGGTTTTCGGAACGCTGAACTTCCGCGCTACGGCGATCAGCAGCACCGCGGCGACGAAACTGCGGGTGCCTGTGATCGCCACCGGGTTCCAGCTCACCAGCTTGATGCCAAGTCCACTGGTGCTCCAGAGAGCAGCCGTCAAAAGCATGACCAGCGTTCCATGCAGCCTTTCTGTGTTTGATTCAGCCATTCGGGCTCAAGCCCCTTCTCCGGATGGAAACTGTCGATGCCGAAGGATCGTGTATTTTTGCATCAGTGTCAATTGCAAAAGACCTGGATTGTAAACCAGCTATCGCCTTGACATGAAACTCCCGGAAGTATACTTTATTTACAATTGATATCTCGTTGCTTTCCGTGAGCGCTTTTTTCCATTTACACGGTTTTGCCGGCCTGGATCTGAGGTTCTTCAACCTGAATTCTGTTCACCGCTGCCTGCTGAAGTTTTCAGGTTCCATTATCCGTTTTCATCTATAGGGGCTATCGCCCGTTTTATGATTAACCTTTTTATTCTGGAGGGATAAAATGATGAAACGTAGAAAAGGAATTATTGTTTCGGCTTTGGCTGTAGTGCTGGTTTTTTCGCTTTCAATCATCCTTGAAAC
>DSCZ01000316.1 GCA_011048855.1 Desulfobacteraceae bacterium
CCATAGAATCCTGGTTCACTCCTCATTTTCAAAGAACCGGCCACCTGCACAATAATCACCGGCGGAACTCACAGTACCGCATATCCTCAGATACATCTATATGGGTTGGTCGTACGCATACCTTGGCGTTGCGCTGCCGCTGGCCTATTTCGGCGATGATGGAGACGTCTTGCGGGTGGCGCTGACACTGGGCGTATTCGGTGTGGTGCAGGCAATCGAAGGCTATCTTCTCACTCCGAGAATTATGGGCAATCGCACGGGCCTGCATCCGGCCCTCATCATCTTCGCGGTCTTCTTCTGGGGCGTCGCACTCGGCGGCATCCTCGGTATGATGCTTGCTATTCCTTTAACTGCCTTTGCCGTTGTATTCTGGAGGTTGTTGAAGAAGAAGTATATTAAGGAAGTAGTGTAGAGAAGATCTCGAAACGGAGTCAAGCTGGCTATTGTAAAAGGCGAACATCACGCTGAAGGCGATTGCAGAAGGCCGCGCCTTCTGCAACTCCTCAGCTTCCCGTTACACCTCCGAGGATTACGGTTTCAAACCTTCCATACAGCCGGATCGTTTCCAAATCTCGATTACTCTGATTAATGGACGGGAAGTCGAAAATTTCAACCATGTAGAGTTGCAGGTGTAAGATTTTGAATTGTTTTTATTCGACCACCGGATAAATACTCTGATTCAGGGGTTAATAAATCGGTATTTTCGAACCTTTTCACGCTGAAAATCCGTGTGTCGGCAGTTCAATTCTGCCCTGACCCACCAGTTGAAAGGGGTTGAGAAAGCGGCCTCTTTTCTGTGATCTCTGCTGTCTCTACGTTTTGTGGCAATATGATGGTCATCAGAGTTCCCGCCATGTTCGCCCAAACAGGCTTTCCCCGCGCAGATTATGCAGGTTGTGGCGCAAATAAATGCTTGTAAAACATGATGTTACTGTGTAGGATCGCGTCTCCGAAATTCCGGATACTATTCCGAAAGCAAGGAGGCTACAATGAGAACAAGGTTTGCCGTTATTATGGTTTTGGGCAGTCTGCTGCTGAGTCTCGTGGCGGGTTGCGTTGCCGGCACCACTTCATTCCAGAAAGCAGACGTTGATCAGGGCAAGGCCCTGGTGTACGTTTTTCGACCGGAGTCCGTTTTTGCCAGGGGTGAAATGTTCAAACTCGAGGTCAATGGGACCAAGCAGGGAATGCTGCTCAACAATGGTTATATTCCGGTGCACGTCGATCCGGGTGAAGTCACCGTCGAGGTGTTTAAAAACTCCCTGATAAGCAAGCCACTCCTGGCCGATTTGACGCTCACGGCCGAGGCGGGCGGTGTGTACTACGTCAAGGTCAAGCCGGGCGTCGCCTGGACGGTTAAAATGTTCAAGCTCGACAGTGAGCAGGGAACCGAGGAAATCAGTTCCGCGGTTTTGTATCAGACAAAGTAAAACCTCCGGCCTGAAAGGATCGGCGGGGAACGGCCCCGGAACGAGATGGGTGAATTTTGTGAGTTCTGAGCACACATCAATTCACGAGTTTGATTTCACGTTGATCTGCGAATATTTTTCCGGTCTTGAACGGCAGGGACCCGGGAGTCCCGAAGCAACAATCAAGGCCCTGGGTTTTATCGACAACCTGTCCGGTGAATCAAAGATCGCCGACATCGGGTGCGGAACCGGCGGCCAGACAATGGTTCTGGCCGCCCACGCGCCCGGCCGCATCACGGGCATCGACCTGTTTGGGGATTTTATAGACATCTTCAACGCCAGCGCCCGCAGGATGAACCTCCAGGATCGGGTCCGGGGCGTTGTCGGTTCGATGGAAACCCTCCCCTTTCGAAACGGTGAGCTGGACCTGATCTGGTCCGAAGGGGCCGTTTATAATATCGGGTTTGAACGGGGCATAAATGAATGGCGGGCATTCCTGAAGACGGGCGGATATCTCGCCGTCTCAGAGGCGTCCTGGTTCACCGGAAAGCGGCCCGCCGAAATCGACATATTCTGGAAAGACGCCTACCCGGAGATCGACACCATCTCGACCAAAATCGGACAGATGCAAAAAGCCGGATACATACCGATCGCCACGTTTGTGCTGCCTGAAAATTGCTGGACCGATCATTTCTATACTCCCCAGGCAGCCGTCCAGGAACAGTTTTTAAAAAAACACGCGGGCAACAAAGCCGCCGAAGACCTCGTGGCAAACGAACGGCGCGAAGCCGAGCTCTATTATAAATACAAAGACTACTAC
>DSCZ01000049.1 GCA_011048855.1 Desulfobacteraceae bacterium
GCTAATAATAGGGTAATACATAACAACTCGTAAAAAATCCCCCGAAAACAGAATGTTATCAGGGGATTTGACTAACGACTATACTTAAAACGTAAAGTTAGGCTAAAGAAGAAAAGCCGACGCTGATGGTCGGCTCTCTGGGGCGGTCTCCGGCGAAAACAGCGAATTCCGCTTCATATCCCAGGAGCGCAAAGGGACACTGCCCGAAGGAGTGAATGTATGAACATTGGAGAGTCCTCGAAGCTGAACACAAACCAGGAAGACAGTCCCGAGACCATCCTCCGGCTCTTTGTCTACGGCACCCTGAAACGGGGCTACTGGAATCATCAACGCTTCTGCGCCCAGGCCAGAAGCATCGAACCGGCCGTGGTTTGGGGCAGGCTCTACCATCTCCATGCCGGATTCCCGGCCCTCGAAGTGCCGGAAGGTCTGATCCTGGCCCGGGGCACCGCCGATCCGCTGGCCGACGCCCGCAGGCAACAGGAGATCGGCACACCGCGCTTCGGCCGCTCGACCGGAGACTGGGATCTGATCCATGGGGAACTGGTGACCTTCACCGACCCACAGCGCGACCTGCCGCCCATCGACCGGCTGGAAGGCTTTCGGCCGGGCGGGCACAGCATGTACCAGCGGGTGATGGTGGCGGTGATGTGTGGGCGCACCTCGATTCCTGCCTGGATCTACTGGATGCCATGCAGTGATAACGACACCCGGCTCGACACCGGCGTCTGGGATTTGACACTTTAAAATTAACATGGCTGTTTCAGAAGATTAAAGCACTTTCACCAATTCCAAAAAAAATCGATTTGCCGCTTTCCCGTTCATGCTCTCTTCATGATGGCGTTTTATAGTGGTGTCAAACGGCAGGAACAGGAGGATGGTCGTCTTGCCGATGTGACTGCCGGAATAACCAGACAACAGGATGTATCGTCATGAAGAAGAAATGGATTGCCATTATTGGAAGTGGAGCTTTGGTCACAGGACTTGCCGTTGCCGGAGCAAGTTTTGCGAAATCGGCGGGCGGCGAAGTCCGTGGAGGCACCATCCGGATCGAAAAACAGTCTGAGGCGGAGTTCCCCTCGATGGCCAAGATCTCGATGGAGCAGGCCGTTCAGAACGCCTTGGCGTCGGTTCAAGGGCAAGTTTTGAAGACGGAGCTCGAGGATGAAAACGGCTTTCTGGTTTATGGGGTCGAGGTGGTGTCCTCCGACAAGTCCGTTGTGGACGTGAAGGTGGACGCCGGTACCGGAAAGGTGCTGGCCATGGAAAAGGATAAAGCGGACGACGAGGATCACGAACCCGGCGAAGACAGCGACCGGGACAACGATAAAGACTGATGATCCTACGCGCCTCGAACGTTCTCTTCTTCAGGCAAGAAGCGTTGCCGGTGGCACGGAAATCTTTCTACTAATCGTCGGACTGATAATTTTGAACAAGATAACACTGTGCAGGAGAATGATGTTGTTTGTCCCATGATAGTCTGTCGGATTCTCCTTTCAGCAGAAAGGTTGGGATAATTGATATGAATCTTGTTAGCAAAGTGCTGCGTGAACGCAACGGCTGTTTGAATTGGCGCGTGTTAATATTTTTAATCGTACTGCTGACATATGCGGGCTATGAAATATTTGATGGCTTTATGCCGATAAAGGGGTTACCTCCGTTACAGGAACGCGTTGGCGATATTAAAAAGAAAGTCAATCCAGACAATTTTTGCTTCGCGATTCTGGGCGACAATAAGAATGATAAAGAAGTTTTTCCAGCGATTATCACCAGAATAAATAATGACCCTGAAATTTCCTTTGTGGTCCACACAGGCGATATGGTCAGGGATCCGGAAAAAGTGTACTACCAGGATTTCCTAAAAACGGTTGAAAAGCGTTTGCATAAGCCGATTTTGCTTGTTCCAGGCAATCATGACGTGGGCGCTCAAGGGAATGATAGCCTATACAACCGTGCGTTCGGCCCAAAACACTATAATTTTCGAATCGGCAGCACCCATCTTGTGTTTACAGATGCACAACGGATAGGGTCGAAGACTGAGCAAACTTTTCTTCGGAATGCATTAAATCAAAATAAATTCACCGAAAACACCCTAATTTTTATGCACATCCCACTTTGTGATCCACGTGGTTCCGAGGAGGATCATTGTCTCCCTGAAACGTTGTCTGGAAAGCTGATGGATCTCTTCTCTAAATATCAATATCATGTAAGCCATATTTATAC
>DSCZ01000030.1 GCA_011048855.1 Desulfobacteraceae bacterium
AGCCTATTTCCTCCACGCTTTCAAGGACATGCCCCAATTCGGTGTACACACCGTAGAGGCTTCCCATAATCTGCGTGAGTTCCTGCTCGGTACAGATGAGAGGTTCCACTTCCACGTTGGCCAGCAGTTCCACCGCATCCAGGGCTTCGATGTCCATGGGATCAAGCATCGCCACGGTCAGCAGGTGTCCCTTCTTGTGGAGCGGGACCAACTGATATTTCTTGGCGACCTCCGCAGGCACCAGGGTGATCAGGGTCACATCCATCGGATACTTGCCTGGGTGGTATTTTTCCACCTTCAAGAGGTCCGATATAATATCGATGATCTGCGATTCCTGCAGCAGGCCCTGCCTGACCAGGTACTGCCCCAGTTTGAGCCCGTGCTTTTTGTGATTCTTGAGGGCCTGCTGAAGTCCGGCCTCATCAATCAGGCCTGCCTCCAGAAGCATTTCGCCCAGTCTTTTCTTCCTGGCCATTTCCTTCCTTTATTCCCACTCTGTCAACATCACGGCTCCGGGGGGAGGGCCGTCAAATACATCGGCGCCGGCTGCCAGTTCCGGGGGCAGCGTTTTCATGGCCTCCCTGGCCGAGGCATCGTCCTCGTAGCGCCGCGCCAAAACTATATCATAATGCATTGTGCCGTCTTTCGCCATGCTTGTGATGATTCTCATCGGAGGGCGCACGGCCGGAGATGCGAGAATGAAACGATATGCATCTCCAAGGCTGGAAAACCGGGTGATCCTTACGGCAAACCCCTCCCAGTCTTTCTTTTCCGCCGTGGCGTTGATGACCGGAAATGCGATCACCTGCCCCAGGGCTATCTGATTGACGTTCTTGATATGGGGGTTCGCCTCGGCGACCTTCCAGACCATGTCTTTCGGAAGTGCCCCGTAAACCCTGCCGACCATGGCAGATAGGGTGTCATTGCTTTTGACCGCGATCCGGCCAAGGAATTCCGGGATGGGCGCCGGCGGATTTTCGGGCGCGTCACCGGAAGTCTTCACCGGTTCCTCCAGGGGCGCGGCAGGCGGGGTCATGGTCTCCTCTGCAGCGGGTTCATCCGGTGGCCGCTGGGCAATGGCGGCGGATTCCTCTTTCTCGATCTGTGTTTCCCCCGGTTTTTCGACCGCGTTCTCCTCCGGTTTCCCGGCCGTTATTTCGGCCGGTTTTTTTGGAGTGAAATCTATCGAAACCCGCTCGGCAGGGCGCGCCGACACCGCCGCCGTCTGCGTCCGGTAAAAAATCCTGTCCTCCGGAATCAACCCGTACTGGAACGCGGCCCAGAGCCCCAGGGCCGACACGAGGACGAACACAACGGCCCAGCGCAAACGCCTCGGACGCGATGCCGTATCCCTGGCCGCGCAGGCTTTCACCAGCGAATACCCTGCTACCGTCTTGTTTTGAAGAATGAGGGCGAGGATGACACGGTGGCACAGGTGGATGATTTTCCGCGGGTAGCCTCCGGTCGCCTTATAAATGCTACGAACGGCCGGGTAGGTGAATTTTATCGACGAACGGCCGCGTTCGCTGGCCCTGTTCAGGCGGTAGTGGATCATCTCCCGGGTCTCCCGGAACGAGAGGGGGCCGAGTTTCAAGAGAAGATTCACCCGGTCGCTGAAATTCTGCCGGGCCTCCAGTGTACCTTCAAATTCGGTCTGCGCGAAAATGACCACCTGGAGCAGTTTTGCATCGTTTGTTTCATAATTAAGGAATTCCCTCAGAATTTCCAGGCAGAAATCAGGGATTTTCTGTCCTTCGTCTATGACAAGGACCACTGTCCCGCCCTCATCGACGCCCTTTTTAAAAAGAAAATTCTTGATGCTTTCCTTGACGTCCCACTCCGTTGGCTTTTCGGGTTCAACGGGGCACTTGAACAGACCCGCCACCGCCAGGAGGAAATCCAGGGGCGTTCCGAAATACGGATCGAAAATAAGGTGCGATTCAATGCTGTCGTCATCATCCAGGGATGCGATAAGCCGCCTGCAAAGGGTCGTCTTGCCGGTCCCCACATCTCCAAGCACCACGTTCAAGCCACGGCGGAGCCTGATGGATATTTCCAGGTTCTGCACACAACTCACATGCTGCCGGGCTTTGTAAAAGAAACCGGGATCCGGAGAATTGGAGAAGGGCTCCCGGCTGAAATGGAGTATTTTAAAATAGTCCATATTACCTTCAAAAAATCATTCAATGCTCATATCACTGACCGGTCCTTAAAGC
>DSCZ01000181.1 GCA_011048855.1 Desulfobacteraceae bacterium
GATGATGATATTGCTTTTTCAAGCAGTGCTGCTGCTGATCGCGGTCCCGGTTATCGGCTCCGACAGCTCAAGCCCTTTCCTGGTCGTGGTGATCGCCACGTTTCTGGGGTTCAACTACGGAGCGAACCTGTCCCTTTTTCCGTCACTGACCAAAGATATGTGGGGGTTGAAAAACTTCGGGATCAACTACGGGATCGTGTTTACCGCCTGGGGCGTCGGGGGGTTCGTGATGGGCAGGATGTCGCAGATGCTTGTCGCGGCATCGGATTCGTACACATCTTCGTTCATTGTTGCAGCGGTGCTGCTGATCGCAGGTGCAGGTTTAACGCTGGCTCTGAAGAAGGAAAAAAAGACAGGCCAGGTTCAAATTGCGGCCGAGGAGCCGGCCGCCGCCTGAGTTCGCCCACAGCGGTTTTGTTCAATCCGCCGTGATGTGACGCGGCAGGAGGTTTTCCTTTAAAAATCCGACGACGCGCTGCGCTTCGCTCAAGGCTTTCTCTTTGACTTCGCCGGTCGTGTGATAGGCGTGGTCATAAAGGCTTCCGACCTCCATTTCGGGGCCGAACATCATTCCTCCCACCAGGCCTGCAAATTCGTCGATCGGCTGCACCTCGTTCATTATGGCCCAGGCGAGGGTCCAGCAGCGGGCGGTGCGGTAAAGGTCGTAGCCGCCTCCGCCGAGGGCAAGGATGCAGGGGCAGACGGCCTTGATTTTTTTCAATGCCTTCTGGTAGCCGTTGTTCGTGAGTTTCAAGTGGGTGAGGGGGTCTGAAACCATCGTGTCGGCCCCGAGTTCGGCCACGATCAGGTCCGGAGCGTAGCTTTCAAGCAGCGGGATGACGGCTTCGGCCATGACATAATCATAAACCTCGTCGTCGGATCCGGGCTCGAGCGGTACATTCATCGTGAACCCTTCCCCGTCCCCCGCGCCGGTTTCGGTTTCGTTCCCGGACCATGGATATAATGTGCGCCCGGATTCATGGACGGAGATGACCAGCACCCGCGGGTCTTCGTAAAATGCCTCCTGGACGCCGTTGCCATGATGGGCGTCAAGGTCCACAAAGGCGATTCTTTTATTCGGCGAAACTTTCAGTGCGTAGCGGATCGAAACGGCTATGTCGTTCAGATAGCAGAATCCTTCGGCATGCCCCGGCATCGCATGGTGAAAGCCGCCCACCGGGTTGAAGGCCACCAGTGCGTCTCCGCTCAGCAGTGCTTTCATGCCCGCCTGGGTTCCTCCGGCGGCAAGCAGGGACCATTGGTAAATGCCCGGGAGTATCGGGTTGTCCTGGGTGCCGAGGCCGCTTGCGAGCATTTCAATCCGCACCTTGCCCCGGCTGGCTTCTTCGAGCAGCAACAGGTAGTCCGGTTCGTGGAAGAGGGTTAAAAGCGCCGGATCTATCGCCTCCGGTTCCTGAACCTGCATCCAGTCGTGATTGAGAACGCCGTAGCGGTTGCACAGATCGTATGTTTTGGCTGCGCGTTCCGGCTTGAAAGGATGGTCGGGTCCAAAATCGAACCAGCCCATTTCTTCGGAGTATATAAACAGAGACCCGACTGATTGAACGTTCGCTGGGGCCAAGGATTCCTCCTCTCGATTTGTCGCTGAAATTTACGGTGGTTCTGCGTCTATTAGGAATGTTCTAAAAGAACCTAGCAGATCAGTCGAACGCCGGTCAACGAAAAAGAGGAATTCGCCCGCCGTCTCAAATGTTCTGCAGGAGCGACGTCCCCGTCGCGATATCCTCATCTCCAAAGACTGAACCACAAAGGACGCGAAGGACACGAAGAAAGATTTTTTTGCCTGCCGGGCGGCGGCAGGCAAAAACCAATCAGCCTGCGGCGCCACTATCCTTTGATGTTCTGTGGGAGTGGATTGTATCCGCGAAATCCTCTTGCCCGGTTAAATACCCTGTAGGGGTCAGCGAAGCGTATTTAACTGGGTTTTTCGGCGTCGGCGTCGGTCTCGACTGTTTCCCAGGTAATGCCTTCCGCTCCCGGCCGCACCGGGGGACTTCGCTGCGGGAGCTTCATATTTCGGAGCTCTCCACGAGAAAGACTCGCCATCCCCTGTGGGAGCGGTTTTCAACCGCGATCAAGAAATAAGCACCTTGGAGGATTCAATCGCAAGCTTTGGCTCTTTCGCTGGAGTATCCCGCATGACGCCCCTTCTCCCCGATGAATCCCCTGCATCGAAC
>DSCZ01000313.1 GCA_011048855.1 Desulfobacteraceae bacterium
ATACCCATCGAAAGCGTGCATGAGGGTGCGGTGCATCTCGTAAGGCTGGGCTAACTCACTACGCACTTGCCGGCAATTCAAGTCCAAAATCAAGCGGGAGAGATACAATGGGGAGTTCACATCGCTCATGATTTTATCCCTCCTTTGAAACGAGTCGTCATTGCTCTTGGTTTGAAGCGCCGCTCGCCAAAGCAGAGCGGCCAATCATGCTGGGTGCGCTCACCATCCGGCGATTCCAACACCACGCGTTTTTTCTTGTCGTCCTGTAGAAGGTGATCTTCCAGGCAACCCTCTTTAGGTGCCTCCCCAGGTTTAAGAGGAGGTAGGGCCAGTGGAAATGCCTTCCGCCCGAGAAACAGCGGCCATTTCGGACTTTGCAATGCGTCTGCGATGTCTTGGAGAAGCTGCAAATCCTCTGATTGCAAGCCAACTGTGAACGAGGCATCGGCCAGATAATCACGATAGGACACCACTGTATCTGTCCCCTTGCCATCCGCCTTGATGACGTCGAGCGCCGTGTGGTAGTCACGTTCGGGGCGCGGCCCATGATAATCTGCCCGAGGAAAACAGATCCGCCAGTAAGTAGGTTCGTCAACACGAACGCCCATGCGAATAGACTCAAATCGCAGGATCTCCTCCCCGCGGGCAATGCCCATGGCGGCGCAGATCAGACCGATCACGCCGCTGCGCGTCGGTTCCAGCGCTGTGTCGCGGTAATCAAAGCGGCTGCGATAACCCCATGACTGCATAGGGCCTTCGAGCCGCAAGAGCAATGTGTAGTGCCGTCTCATGGCTGCCCCCCTACCTCCAAAACGGTTTTAATGGCTTCGCTGACGTTCTTCTTGTCCGCATCCTTGAGTCCATTCAAACGGCCTTCCTGTTGAAGATGAAAACAAGCCGTACTCTGAACACCCTGCGCTCCGTAAACAGTTTTCAGGGCCTCCCAATGCCTGGTTAGCGCCGCGACAGACAGGCCGACAAGATCGTCGTCGTCCTTTTGGGGGCGCACGGGTTTGGCGAAGGCGTTGGTCAGAGAAATAGGCACCCCTCCTTGACGCCGGACGAACAAACCGAACGACGGGAGATTTTGGGCGGCAAAGGAGTTCTGTTTTCCGGTCGGAATGGCATAAACCATCGCTTCGAGAAATGCCTTGATGACCTTGTCTGCCTCGGTGTAATCCTCTTGCGTGAGGTTTTTAACCCATTGACCGTTTTTGCGTTCGGTTTTTCGCGCCAGATTGCGGGCAAGCTGGTCACGGTCCACCAGCGCATAACGGTAATAGCAGGCGCTGTTGAAGCCGACGACGCCCATCATTCCTGCGCCGGTTTCTTCTTCCGGATTCAGATCGTCCACTGCGGTATAGAAATCCATCTCCATATCCACCTTGTGCGTAGAGATGGGATGGGAGACCTGGCAGGCACCATCGGTGTTGCGGCCTGGCTGCTCGGCAAGCATACGGCCGAAGAGCGCTATGTCGGCAGATATCCTTGCCTTCTCAATTGCATCCTGAATCTCCTTCACCGGTTTCAGCTTCGGTCTTTTATCTTTTTGATTTCCACTCTTGTCCTGATCAACTTCCTCGTTATTGGATGCCCCGCTGCTCTCTTCCAATTCAACGGCCTCTGTATTAGCCGTTTCTTCCTTGGAGGCATTCTTAAGATTAAACTCCCGCAGTTTCTTCAGGAGGGTAGCAATCCCTTCGACAGTTTCTGAACTTTTCTTCCCCTTCTTCTCACTCTCGCTCGTCCGGTCCTCCCAGAGGTCTTTCACGGCCTGCACGCCTGCATTAACTTCTTCCGGACCGATGAATATAAGAACGCTGGTGTTCTCCGGTTTCTTCTTGTCAGTGCCAGCGTAGTACGCTTCCGTAAATACACGAATTCCATCCTTCCAGTCCTCCAGTTTAGACACCTTCTCCATAAAGGCCTTATCTTCCGCCAGTCTGTCGCCAATCAACTTCTGGATCTTCTTTGTCCGCTCGCCGACACTTACCGTTCCCTCTGTTCGCCAGCGTTCTCGTGCGTTCCGCTTTGAACACTGACTGGAAATCCGAGCCCGGCGGAATCCGCCGAAGGTGGCGCTCTTGGGTTGGCCCGTGTCGTCGCGGTTGAGGTTTGATGGGGCAAAATTCTGAATCAAATGCGCTTCGATTTTGACGCCGGAATTATTCATGGCTTTTGATCTCCTTTTC
>DSCZ01000644.1 GCA_011048855.1 Desulfobacteraceae bacterium
ACCGCGGCCTGTTTGTCAAGCGGCTTGTTTCCGTTTCCGCATTTGGGCGAATGTATACACGACGGGCATCCTTCCTCGCATTCGCATCCCTCGATTAATTCAAGCGTTTTTGTGAGCAGTTCTTCAACTACCTCATACCCCCTTTCGGCAAGCCCCACCCCTCCGGCGTAACCGTCGTAGACGAATACGGCGCCCTTGCTTATCTGCGGGTGGTGCGGGTAGCTGATCCCACCGATATCGTTCCTGTCGCACAGCGCAAACAGGGGGAACATGCCGATCGCCGCATGCTCGAGTGCATGAATGCCGCCCATGAAATGAAGCCCCAGGCGTTCGACGAAATCCTTGATCGCCGGTTCTATTTCAATCCAGAAACCTGTAGTCTCGAATTTCTCCGGAGGAAGATCAAGATCGTATACTCCCAACATCTCCTGCCCGGGAAGCGCCCGCTTTTCATAACCCGTAATCCGCTCGGTAACTTTCAGATCCCCTTCCCTGACAACGAACTGTCCTACAGGCCTGCTCCTGGTGAGCCGGATGATTTCTGTCTCCTTTTCGCTCAGCGCCCTGGTGAAATAACGCTCCGTGAATCGGCGGACGATTATGTCCCTGGTACGAAGGCACAGTGATTCCACGAGGTACTGCCGCCCCCTGTGCAGGTATACGGCACCCTCATGGCATTCCTTGAGAGCACGCATTCCTGATACTGTTCCTACAGCCTGGCCGGTGCCCCGTTCAAAAATCGTGAAATTCTCCCCGCCGGCCCGGATGTTTACCTCAAGATGCGGCCGGCGTGCGGCCGGGAACCATGTTGGAGGATCCACGGCGCTCCGGTGAAGCATCCCCTCTTTCTCCAGCTCGGCCAGGCGTAGATCGAGGTCATCGGGCCAAAACGCACGGTCGGCGAGGGTCAACGGAAATTCCGAGGCCGCACAGGGAAGATGTGCCCGAACGACATGATCGTTGTTGGAATCCAGAACCGCGGCCTCGAAACTCCGACCGAAAAGTTGGTCCGGGTGCTTCATGAAATACTGATCGAGCGCATCCGGTTTTCCGACCAGGATCACCATCGAATTCCTGCCGGCGCGCCCGACTCGGCCACCTCTCTGCCATGTAGTGATGATCGTTCCCGGGTAGCCGACAAGCAGGCATATGTCCAGACACCCGATATCTATCCCCATTTCCAGAGCGCTGGTCGACACCACACCCAGCAGTTCCCCCCGGGCCAGCTTTCCTTCGATCAACCGCCGCTCCTCCGGCAGGAAACCTGCTCGATAGGAACTCACCCTGGGCTGAAGTTCCGGTGCGAGCTGGGATGTCCAGAGGTGCATAAGCTCGGTGACTTTCCGGGATTGAGTGAACGCGATGGTTCTAAAGCCGCTTCGCAGGCATTCGACTAAGAGCCTGGCTGCTGAAAAATTGCTGCCTGCGACAGGATTTAAAAAAAGAAAATCCCGGCCTGCGGTGGGAGCACCAGTCCGGTCCACGACTTTCACCGGCTCTTCCACCAGCATTTCTGCAAAACGCCCGGGATTGCTGACCGTGGCTGACAGCAGGATGAACCGCGGCCTGCATCCATAGCGAAGGCAGATCCGCTTGAGCCTTCGTATGACCTGGCTCACGTGAGACCCGAAAATACCTCTGTAGGTATGCGTCTCGTCCAGAATCACATAGGTAAGATTCCTGAACAGACCCTCCCAGGCTTCATGATGGGCGAGAATTCCCCGGTGGAGCATGTCCGGGTTGGTGAACAGAATTTCGGGTATCGCCGAACGTATCTTTTTCCGGGCATAGGACGATGTATCGCCGTCATAAATCTCCGCTGAGGCCTTTATCCCCTTCACACCGGAAAGCCATCCCCGGAGCGATTTAAGCTGGTCCTGCTCCAGGGCCTTCAGCGGAAACAGGTAGAGGGCCCTGGCCTCGGGATTTTTTTCCAGGGCCTCGATAACCGCGATGTTGTAAATCAATGTCTTGCCGCTCGCCGTTGGGGTCGCAACCATCACATTTTTCCCGGTTCTCAGATGAGCGACAGCGTCAGCCTGATGGCTGAAAAGTCGGCTCAACCCGGCACGGGCAAGCGCTTCCGACACGCACGTGCCGAATTCCATCTCCGGCGCGTATAGCGCGGGCGCAGCGGGCAGGCGGCGATGGCAAACCACGGCGCCGCGAAAGTCAGGATGGGCTTTGAGC
>DSCZ01000080.1 GCA_011048855.1 Desulfobacteraceae bacterium
CCGTTTTTCCATGTATAGTAGATGCGGTGAAATGCCGTGGCATGGGTCAGGATCGCCAGCGCCCACAGCGCGGGTTTCAAAAACCCGAAAAGACTGCCGGCTGCAAGCAGGATGATGCGTTCAGGCCGTTCCATCAAGCCTACGTTGCATAAGGGGATGACCAGCTCCGCGCGGGCCCTTATGTAGCTTACAAGAAAGGCTCCGGAAAGAATCAACAGGCACAGCAAGGTGCCCGTCATATCGCCTCTGCGGGCAAACATGCACAGAACACCGCCGAAAATAAAGAAATCCGAGTACCTGTCGACAACCGAATCGGTGAAGGCTCCTATTTTTGAAACCGTTCCTCCCAGCCTTGCCACGGCGCCGTCGAGCATATCGAAAGAACCTGCAAACAGGATGACGAAGCCGGCCGGCGCAATTTCACCACGGTAGTAAAACCATGCGGCTGCAATGTTGAACACAAGCCCGGCGAAGGTCAGCATATTCGGCGTTACTCCCATTCCATGGAGTATCGAAGCGACTTTCGTCACCGCCGGCTGAATCCTGGTTTCGACGATTCCCCTCAACACGTTGTCGTTCTCCCGGGAAATGACTGTAAATTTCAACTTAACCCGCGAAAAGACGGTTGACGGAAGCTAATCAATTAGAAGCATTAAGTCAAGATCGAAAAATCGAGGGGGGGGGTATCAGTTAATCGTTATCAGTTGTCAGTGGCTGATCATTTGATTCCTGGAATTCTATCGGTGAACCGGGGTGGAGATGGGTGTACGCCGCATTTCGAAGATGAATGACGGTGTCGTAAAGCTTCTTGATTCTGGGCTGTTCACGGGGTAGTATCCAGGGCGGGGAGGTTTTCCGGACGATGAAGGGCGTTCATTACGATGTTGTTGTCGTCGGCGGCGGCGCAGCCGGCTTGATGGCGGCAGGGACGGCCGCACGGCAGGGTGCGCGTACCATGTTGATCGAACGTATGGAGCGGCCCGGCCGTAAATTGAGAATCACCGGTAAAGGGAGGTGCAACCTCACTAATGCCGCTCCGGCGGCTGATTTTATTTCTCATTTCGGAAGAAACGGCCGGTTTCTGCGCCAGGCTTTTTCGCGGTTTTTCGTCGATGATTTAATGGCTTTCTTTTCATCTCTGGGGATCGAGACTGTTGTCGAAAGAGGCGGCCGTGTGTTCCCCGGCCGGGTGGGTGCACCCGAGGTCACCGAATCCTTGATAAAATGGGTGTCGCGGTCAGGGGTAGATGTGGTCCCCGGCAGGCGTGTTTCAGGGCTTGTCATGGAAGGGGGAGGGGCGCGGGGGGTTGTATCAGGAAGGTGCTCATCTGAAAACGTAACGACTGCGGATGCGATTATCCTGGCAACCGGGGGAGCTTCATACCCTTCAACCGGTTCCACCGGCGACGGCTACGAGCTGGCCCGATCCGTGGGGCACACTGTTATTCCGGTGCGGCCGGCGCTGGTGCCCCTGGTGACACTGGAGCGATGGCCGGAGAGGGTGTGCGGCCTGACACTCCGGAACACAGGCGTCAAGGTTCTGGCTGATGGAAAGAAGATTGGCGGAGGTTTCGGCGAGGTTTTCTTCTCCGGCGGTTCTATAGGAGGGCCGGTGCCTCTCACGTTGAGCGGCCGGATAGTGGATGCTGTCAATCAAAGAAAAAAAGTACGGATTTCTTTCGATCTCAAGCCGGCCCTTGATGAAAAAAAACTGGAAGCACGTCTTCTCAGGGAGCTTTCAGGGTGTGGTGGAGGCTCGATGAATGCCGTGTTTCAATCGCTGCTGCCGGCATCGCTCATTCCGATTGTCGCCGAAGCCGCGGGCATCGAGCTGGGAGCGGCCTGCAGCCGAATCACCGCCCGGGAAAGAAGGCGGCTTCGAATGATTCTCAAGGATCTCAGGGTTACCGTGACCGGCCACAGGGGGTTTTCCGAGGCCATCGTCACGGCGGGAGGCGTGAGCACCCGTGAGATCGACCCTTACACCATGAGGTCGAGGCTTGTGCGGGGACTTTTTTTCGCCGGTGAAATCATCGATATCAATGGGGACACAGGGGGCTACAATTTGCAGGCGGCCTTTTCCACGGGGTGGCTTGCCGGTGTGAGTGCCGCTTGCCAGGCCGGAGGGAGCGGTGGATGTCGGGACGAACATGCCGGGCGCAGGAGGCAGGGGGGATGCGGGCGGTGAC
>DSCZ01000170.1 GCA_011048855.1 Desulfobacteraceae bacterium
CCCAGGAATCTTGATCGCGGATGTTCGCGAATTCGAGCAGATACGGGTTCAACCCTGCTTCGCGTATTGTTTCCTGAAACAGCGGCTCGTGGGTTCGGGGCGTACAGGCTGCGATCACCACCCGGTTCAGACCGTGCTCCGCAATTGCGTCACGTATCGCCTGCTGCGTGTCCTGGCTGCAGGAAAAAGGATTGTCACCGGCATACACCACCCCCGGAAGCCCGCGGGCATAGTCCCTTACCGCAGGCACATCGACGACTCCACCGATATTGATCCCGCAGTGACAGACGAAAACGCCGATGCGCATCTTTTCCGTTTCCATGCCTCTCTCCGGAGGATATTCCTTGTGCCGGATCATTGTGTGCCTGGATTCGGCCAGAAGCGATGCACAGGCCGAAGCAGCTGCGGATGCCTCCATTACAGACTGGGGGATGTCGACTGGGTTGGCGGCGCATCCGCACACAAACACCCCTTGCCTTGATGTTTCGACCGGTTTCAGGCTGTTGGTTTCGATGAACCCGTCTGAGTTCATCGAGATATCCAGCTTTTCCGCCATCGCCTGCACTTCCCGGGGGGCTTTCAGACCCTGCGAAAGCACAACCATCTGGAACCGTTCTTCTAAAACATTTCCCGATTCGTCGACGTAGCCTACCTTGAGGTCGTTAGAACCGTCGGTCGCGGGAACAACCGAGTGGACGCGCGAGCGGATGAAGCGGACTCCCAGGTCTTCCTCGGCGCGTCGGTAGTAACGTTCAAAGCCCTTGCCGTGTGTTCGCATATCCATGAAGAAAATCGCAGCATCGAGCTCCTTGCCGGCGTGCTCTTTTGCGATCGTGGCCTCTTTCACCGCATACATACAGCAAACGCCGGAACAATATCCCTTCGAACCGGCTGTGTTTGTATCTCTCGAACCGACGCACTGGATCCATGCAATATGCTCCGGTGTGCGGCCGTCGGACGGCCGAACCAGCTTTCCCGCGTAAGGACCGGTGGCGTTAAGGGTCCGCTCCATCTGCATGGCGGTGATTACGTTCGGAAAGCGGCCGTGACCGTAAAAAAGAAGGCTGGAGGGGTCTGCAGGCTCCGCTCCGGCTGCCAGCACCACCGAACCTACGTCCATTTTGAACGTACGTTCCTTCTGAGTGAAGTCAATGGCGCCGGCCGGACAAAATTTTTCGCATGCGCGGCACTTGCCTTTTTCGAAATAGATGCAGTTTTCAGCATCGATCGCGTATTTGAGCGGCACCGCCTGAGGGTATTCTACGTAAATGGCTTTTCGTTTGTTCAGGTGTTCATTGAAAACGTCGTCCACCTTCCTCGGGCATTTTTCAGCGCACAGTCCGCAGGCGATGCATTTATCGATATCTACATAGCGGGGTTTTTCCCGCAAAGTTGCGGTGAATGCCCCCGCCGTGCCTTCCAGGTTTTCTACTTCGGTGAGCGTGTGCAGTTCGATGTTCAGATGCCGGCCGACCTCGACCAGTTTAGGTGAAAGGATTCACATGGCACATTCATCGGTGGGAAATGTTTTGTCGAGCGCACTCATTACCCCACCGATCGCCGGCTTTTTTTCCACCAGGTGGACATAATAACCCGACTCGGCCAGATCCAGCGAAGCCTGAATCCCGGAAATTCCACCGCCGATAACCATTACCGATCCGATGGGTTGGTCACTCATGGGAAACTCCTTTATTTATATTTATCACACTCTGGTTCTCAAAAAGGTCGCAACCAGGGCATCCCAGCCTATTTCAGGGAAGCGCCCGGCAAGATCCGAAACGATTTCTCCTCCGGTTGCAACCATTTTTTCATAGGACGGCCCCAGCAGTTTAAAAAGTCGTTCGTTTTCCCTCTCCATCCATTCGAAAGTCTGTTCATCGGTATAAAGGCCCTGTGTCTCCAGTTTCAAAAACGAAGGTTCCATCTGAAACAGCCATCCGTCGTAATAGGGGTCTTTACAAACAATTTCAGGGTTTCTGACGGCTTTTTCGTTAACTGCCAGCACTCTGCCTGTAAGCGGAGAGAGAACCGGCGCGCGCCGGTCATCGCGCGTCAGCACGCAGCCGACTTTTGCTTGTTTTAGGAGAGTTCCGGGTTGCGGAAGATCAAGAATATCCGCAGCACCGAAAACTTTGTCGACGAACTCGTCCACCCCCACCCGGACGCATTCTCCATGTATGATGTGAACC
>DSCZ01000441.1 GCA_011048855.1 Desulfobacteraceae bacterium
CGTATAGGTTGTCTGTATTGCCATTTCGGCCTCCTTTTTGTTTGACGTACAGTGTTACTGTACACATTTCGTGCCGATATGTCAATAAGCCTTTGGCCCCCTGTCAGGAGCTCATAAACTGTGTGGTCTTATTAGAGCCTGATGGAAGTGCTCTCATGAGACGGACAGAGGTGTTGCAGCAGGTCCCGAAGAAGCGTTTTGAGGAGGCATACCGGGGTTGGCAGAAAGGTTTTTTCAAGATGGATGCCAATTTGTTGAAATCTGTCGGACGCGAACAAGAACCCGACGTCCGGAATCATGCACGTTTAGAAGGATCCGTACAGGTATCCCGGTTGAATGCTGGAATTCCCCTGAATTCCAGTGTTAACCCCATACACACGAAAACTCATCAGAGTCAATAAAAAATTCTAAATTCATAATGCGTTTGTTACGGACTGCCTTATAAATGCTTGCATCTCATTATGGTGGTGGGTGCGTATTTCATAACAATCTTTGAAAACGACCTAGCGCATCACCGGCGGTCGCCGCCGGTTCCACCAGAGGCACCAACTTGCACCCTTCCGGTGGATGCGTTTGTTGGGAATGCCGTTGTTCACGTAGCTGGGTAGGCCCATCGCTGGAGCCCCTTCAATGGCGGAAACTGGGTGGGAAGAAGTTGCAAATCGAAGGGCAACGCCAAAGCCTGTGTTTCAGCTAGATGAACATCCATGCATCCCTGCCGCTCACAGTAACGGGCGACAATTTTAGTGTATCGCCTCAGAAGCAGTACAGAGGGGAACCGGCACTTGACCTTCATCCACTCGAGCATGTCTCGACCTTGCTTAGAGCTATTACAGAAACGACAAGCCCACACGAGATTGTCGGCCTCATCCGGCCCACCTTTGATGCGAGGAATCAGATGATCGACAGCAAGGTTATCATCACTACCGCAGTAGTAGCATGCCTGGGGCATCGTCATCTTGAGCCGTTCGTCGTGATACAGTGAACGCATTGACATCTTGCCTGACACAAGTCCCTGATATAGCTTGTTACGGATAGCAAAGTGGTTCCTTTCGTATCGCTCCGCACTGTCACCGAGAGCACCGTCTGATCCTTCAGCCATAGCAGGCATCCCCGGTTTTCCCCATAAAGCATCCCTGTGTTTTCAAAGAACCTGTCACCGGCGGCTGTCCCAGCCGTCGGTCGGCATCATATCGCTGCCGCACCCCTCATACAAGGTGGGTTTGCTGGACGCTTACCAGCAAGCGGATGGTAATACGCAGCCCCGATGGCGCGGCGCGTAGCGTCCGCGCCATCGCTGCGGATCACGCGCGGCTGTAAGCAGTCGCGTGCATCCGTCTTGTTATGCATTTCTTCCCTTCATCATGTTCTGATTCCTCTGAAATAGAGAAGAGAACCATTCTCGAACGGAATGGCTTCGAAAGCGAAGCCGCTCTCTTGGAAAAGTGTCGTCAATTCCTGTTGAGAGTACAACGAGCCTCTGATTGTACTTCCTATCCTGTTTCGTTCAGGCACAGGTACTGCGCAAAGGAAAGTCGACCCGGGAGATAGAACCCTATGGGCTTCTGCCAGAGCCTTAACATGGTTATTAAAGAAGTTGAAAGACAGAATGCAGAGGCACACATCGAATAGCCCGTCCTCAAAAGAGAGTTCTTCGGTGTTCGTCACATAAAACTCAGCATTCTTAAACCCAGCGGATCGAAATCTCTTTATCGCTTTCCTGAGAGAATGAGAGCCGGGGCTGATATCGGTCCCGACATACGTGTTGTCATTCCCAAGGAAACAAATGGCACTTCCGCTTCCCGTGGCGAGTTCGATAACACGTTTGCCATGAACGCCGTTCAGCTCCCGGCGGAGCGTTTCGTAGTGCTTGGTCATGTCTGCTGCCAATTTCTTGGGAAAGATCGATTTGTTCATAATGAAGTCGTAGAGGAACGCGAAAGAATCGCCAAGCCAGGGTTTGAACCTTAAAGGCTTACCGTCGGCTCCGATTATGAAGTTCAATCCGCTTTTTTTAGCGACAGTGATCCCGTTCTTAAGCATGTTCAGAACTCCTTTGCATCGGGGCTGCGGATCAGCAGCGGCGGAACCGCGAGTTTGCTCGCGGGGCCGGCCGTCTGCTGCAGCCGCTTGATGGTCGGCGCGAAGCGACGGACAGCAAGCGGATGGTAATACGCAGCCCCGA
>DSCZ01000383.1 GCA_011048855.1 Desulfobacteraceae bacterium
GAATATGCGTTATAAATGTAAGTTAATAACATTTACTTTTTTTGTTTTCTTATTTTTATGCCATCCCATCCCAGCTGAAGAACAAAAAGGCCCTTCCATTGAATCAAGGATCAAAAACCTCACTAAAAAGGGCTTACAGGCTGAGGCCATTCCACTGAGTGATTTTCACGACGGGGTCTCTCCCTCGGGCTTCCTGGAGCGCACCGGGGCGTCATACAAACCATCCTACAATGAAGAGCCTTCCATCCCGGCTCAATGCTGGATCGAAACCGGCTATGGAACTCAGAATGCATGTCTGTACTGCCACACCGACTATCTGGCCTCCATTGAGCATGGAAATGCATTTCCGCTTGGTGAAGACCAGGTTCTCTACAGTTTTCCCACCCCCGACCTCAACAAGGTGCTCTGGCGCAATACGATCTTTCCGCACGAGATCCTCGAAAGGCTCAAAAAGGAAAAAATGGATATCCCGAATTTGGAAGATGTCGATTATGTTCGGCTGGACAATTGGACTCCAGCCTTCACACGGGCTCGTTTTAACGGAAGCCGGCAGTGGCTTAATACCGGCCCAAAGGACTTCGTGCTCTTCCCCGCGCTGAATCCAAACCACCTGTTCCCGTTGCGAGGGCAGGAACCCACCTTCGGTGGCACCCACGGCTATGTTGACTCTGAAGGATTCGTCAGGAACGAAAATGGACTCGTTACGGGGTGGCGAGCAATTAATTTTTTTCCTTACGGTATTTTCACTCCTCTGACGGGAAGTGTCAGCGGCATATATATCCGCCTGCCCCGGGAATTCATGAACGAGGGAGGGAAAACCAGCCTTGAAATTTACAGGAAGAACCTGGCGCTTCTTGAAGCAAACATCAAGAACCGCAAGCATGCCCAAACCCATTACTACGGAGATGCTACCGAAATAAAGGTCAAAAAGGGATTTTTTCCAGTGGGTGCCGAGTTCGCGCATCCGCTGCATTATGTCGACCTGAAAGCCGACGGAGAAACGGGTAAAGAAGTCGACGGTGTTATAGGAAACACAGGCCAGACCTTTGAATTTCCAGGAACCCGGTCGAAGCGGATAAAAGAAATGAGGTACATGTATAAGTGGAAGGACGTGGGCATCGAGGATATAGACGAAGATGCGCACCCTGAGGAATTCGTGATCGGCAACGAAGGCCAGGGATGGGTCGACAACAATGCCGGCTGGCTTTTGTCGGGTTATATCGAGAACCGCCACGGCGGTATGCGCGCCCAAACCACCGAAGAGCTCATGCAGTGCATCGGGTGTCACGGAAAGGTGGGAAACACGGTGGATTCGGTCTGGTCATTTCAGCGAAAACTCCCCGGCGATAAAGGGTGGGGAGAGATGGATTACGGGGCTTATGATTCAAAGCGTCCCCATCTTACGAAACTCAACGATTACCTCTATGAGAACACCGGAATGGGAGAACGGGGATATTTCTACCACACGGTCGTCGGCGCTGACCTTTATGGGGTAATGCCCGAAGAAATTGGAAACGAGCTGCGCCGATACGCGAAGGAAAACTCCGAAGCCATCGGCCTGAGACATGGAATCGAGGAAATATTTGATGACGGCCTGCTCAAAAATCTGGGACGAGAAGACCGAAAATCACGGCTCATCGACCGGCAGAACGTCATGAGATCCTACGTGGCAGCATTCAATTATCTTTTTCGCGACGAAGAAAATGGCTCATATTATATTAAAGGGAGCCTTTTTTACCCTTCAGAAAAAACAATGAAGCGTAATATCCAACTCTACCGAAAGATCGTGCTCGATCAAAGTTATAATCTCGGGAAAGATGTTTTTGGTTCGGAAAGCGACGATACACCCTTTACCTTCAGATCGGACGGCGCGGTAAAAAACGCAGAAGGAAAAATTATACCAGCAGGCCAAATCATCACAAGCCGCCCCTTTAACGAAAAAGGGGAAGGAATTACCCCGACCGGAATCGTCAGAGTGAACGATGCCGGTGAACCCGTAGATAAAGCCGGGAACCCGGTTGATATAGAAACTGAACCTGAAAAGGCCGACGGCCACGTCTCCACCGGAGGCACCTTCGACACGAAGTACAACCCTATTCTCAGCGACATCGTGTTGAAACCTGAAGGCCTCCGCTAGTACCATGTAACATTTTATTTTACGTAGTCTTTATCACC
>DSCZ01000210.1 GCA_011048855.1 Desulfobacteraceae bacterium
CTCTGGGTCAATGCGCGGTAGGTTGCCTGCATCGGGATCGCCGTTCGGATTGGCATCCTTTACGTCGAATAGATAAACAAAGTCGTAGCGGTTCATCGTTGTGTCTCCTTGTTTGATTGTCAATTTTCTGACCCAGTTCCTTTTTTCTGAAAAAACGCATGCCGTTGATGATAATAGCCCAAGGCAAACAGACCTTGTTCCGCAAGGTTCAAATGTGCGGGGAAAGCGCTCACTGGGCAGAGAATTTCCTGAACCAATTTTTCTCGATTGACTTTTAAACCACCCTCCATCTTGCTGAGATGGTGTTGATAGGTTCGTAGTAATCGTGGAAATACGCTCTGCGGTGTGGCCGATGCTGCGCCGTAGAAACGATCACGAATAGAAGCATTGAGACTGCCCAAAACGTCCTCTTGGGTTTTCTCCAGCGCCGAGAAAAGCCTCCCAAGCCGATAAGCCGGATCGGTTCTTTCTTCGTCAAGACACATGCTGACCTCCTTTTTATGATTTCTCCACAACCAACCTATGATAATCGAAGCGCGCGGATAATTGATTTCACGATCCGCATGAATCCGCCGGATGACAGCCGCGTAGAGCCCGTCGGGATAAAGCGAACCAGTGATAACCGCGCGTAACAACGGGCCGGACAGAATCGGCGGAATCTTGTCGCGATCCGGTTTATGGGTCTTTGGATCTCTTGGACATGTCTCATCCAACAACTGCCTTGTGGTCGGAAACTCGGGGTCTGGTCTTTTCGACCCTTCGCCGTACTGCCGTTCGATGCCCGTGTCGCGGTAATGCTTGCGCAGATTATCCAGCAGTTCACGTATCGTGCCCTGAAGAAAAAACCGCACGGAGAGCCGGCCTTGATTGGGGGAAAGACCCAGCAGGTAAAACCGTGTCTGATCCGGTTTTTCGTCCACATCACTGTATCTCTCGACCCCCTGCCGCAAGGCCCGAAGGAAAATTTCGAGTTTGTGAAGCAGCCCTTCGTCCTGACTTTCTTCCGATGCTCCCGATTGAGACCCATGTTCGGCAAACTGGGCAAAGATGTCCTCCGTCAGCGAGGGCTTGTCTGTCCAGAACGCCACGGTTCCATCCGCCAACAACATGCGGTGTTTTGATTTCATGGGACCGTCCAACATCGAATTCAGCGACGAGCCGTACTCGAAAGCCGCTTCCTCGCTGACCGGAGCATTGAAGCTTTGTTCTTTCCCATATGACCAATAAGCTGGATCATTGAAACCAACAAGCGAAGCCTGTGCGTTGGCACTGGCCACTCCTTTGATCATGGGTTGAAGACGTGCGATGGGTTTCCACCGCCCCGTCAGCAGACATTCACCCTCTGGCCCTGGTTCCTCTGTCTCCTTCAAATGCTTACGCCACCACGCATCAATGACAGGGTCTTGATGAATGAATCGCTCCTCTCCAACGTGTTGGAAAACGCCAAAGCCGGATTTTATCTCATTCAGTAATGGGAACTCGGATGCCCGATCCGGCGACCAGTTTCCAAGAAATCTACAAACGGAGGAAAACGCCGGGGCATTGATGGATGATTCCACATCCAAATGGCGTTTTCGGAACGCTTCAAAACTTAGCCGTGAACGTTCGGGGTCTTCATCGTCCGGTTTGAAGCCAAGCATGTATCCAGTGTTATCCCACAAGAAACAGGGATTCAACCCAATCCCGGAGGGCTTTGCTGATCCCAACACCTGCACCGGCCTCGGCCGTCCCTGAATCCTGACGTCCTGTATGTCGAGCAACGTACCATCCGGGCGTAGGACGACCTTGAATGTAATCTTCTGAAGGCTGTAGCCGGGTGGGGCAATTTCGTAGGCAGGGTCATCTTTCAACCGTCCATAAAGAGCATACAGAGCTTGGAGGATCATGTCTGCCTCCTTGAAGTTTTAAGAGGTGGAACCTCGATCACGCCGTCCTGCATGACCACATTAAATACATGCGGCTGAGCAGTTAGACGCTGGCCTTCATTTGATTCCACGATGTGTCCCTCGGGATCGGGGATAAACTCGATGTCGTGAAGCATCAAACCTAGCTCCCTCGTGCCTTGTAATTCTTTCGGGCAGGATGGAAATTCATCAACCAGCTCAAAGGACGCGGAAAATTCGCGCGTACCGAGATAGGGTTGATGGAAGAATTGCCCCCTTTC